>JAYTTM010001013.1:0-14618 GCA_043745055.1 Chitinophagaceae bacterium
ATTAGGTTTAAAATCGGGCAGGGTGCCTCCGCCGTTGCCAGCACCGGGCAGGCCGTTTAATAATTTATCTTTTAGTTTTTTTAGTTCCCCCTGTGCTGCTTGAATATTTTGCTGTACCTGTTGCATGGCACCGGCACCGCCAGTGGCTATTCGGCTTTGGACAAGGCTTTGAACGCTGCTACGGGTTTGTAAACCTGCAAGACTGGCTACATTATCATAGTTTTGCGGTGTTCCAAAAAGGGAGGCCAACATACTATTTTGCCGTATAAATGTTTGCGCTGCCGGGATATTATTTAGTATAACTTTCACTGTTTCTTCTGCCTTTTTTGGATCATTAAAAAGCTCTTTATAATTCTTTAAAGTCTCAGCATAGTACCAGGCTTCCTTATTTATCTTACTTAAATATTTGTTGTTCCCGATGTATTGAAAAGCACCATCTATCAATTGCTTTTTTCTTTCTTTTATAAATTGCTGTATGGCTTCGCTTTTATCTTCCTGCTCATTAAGTGCTTCCATCTTTTTACCCGTGGCTTGTAATGGCTGAACTAACTTTTGATTGATATTTTCTTTTTGAGCCTGCAGGTATTTTAAGTTGGTGGTAAGTTTATCCCGGTATTGATCGTATTGGTTGTGGTATTGCAGGGCAATATCTTTCCCTTCCTTTATTTTTTGGAGTAGTAACGCAAAGGTTAGTTGGTTGTTGCCAAATAACTTCTCCGCAACCTGGGGGTTTACTTTTTGTAACAGGTGCTTTACCTTGGTTTCCCATTTACTTAATTTGGTAAGTGTCTTTTCTGTTTTGTCTGTAACACGACTGCTGTATTTGTTTATTTTACTATCGATTGCCTTAATGTATTTTGTGGGTATTTGCTGCAAAGCATCTATTGTACTATCTGCATCTTGGGCTACGGCTATAACATTGTACATCAGCAAATACACACAGGAAATTGTCAGTACTTTAAGCATCTTGTCGTTCTAAATTGGGCAATTTTTTTTTATACAGTTTTGATTATCTTCCTTTCACGAAGGCAAATAAATGCTGCTAATAATTTATGAAACTAAGAAGGAAGAATTGGAAGTGTGACTATCAGAAATGACTACATGATAAATATAGAAATATTTATCAATTAAAAAAATACCCTAAAGGAGTATACGCATTAAGTATAATTAACAAATGATTGATAGTACTTGATTGTATGGAATTGTGTGTACTAAAATTATTTTTAAAAGACGTATAAATACTATAAAATATATTTATTTACCGTATTTTCCACATGGAGTTTCATTATAATTTTATAATCCAATGTGTGTACCGTGATGAAAATTACACAGAAAACAAACGCTTTTCTGTACCGGCACCTTCGGGTGGTCTATGATCAACTTTTGAAAAAATACTTTTCTGTATTTGTTCCCTTTCTATTCCATCGTTTAATATTATCTATCATAATAAGTAATTTAGCAAACTTATTTTTTAGTACGAGCAATATTAATCATTTAATCAAACAGATTATTTTCCTTTGCATAAGACATAAGATCTTCTAAATTCTTAACTCCGTAACGTATCATAATCTTGTATTTTATCGCTTCAATTGTCTTAAAACTTAGATTCATCTTTTCTGAAATTTTATTTACTTCATAGTTTTTGCACAAAAGGGTCAGTACTTTCTTGTCAACTTGACGGCGTTTATTGACCAAACTTGAAACTTCTTCACTTTTGATTATTTCATTTGGATTTTCAATAAGAAACTTTAGGCATTCGCAAATCTTCTCCCCACTGGTCGCTTTTGATAACGCAACATTCCAAAGTCGATCGTCTAATGCCTTATTTATTTGAGGTGCAAAATATACACCAACTAACATTGAAATAATCATTATTGGGGTGTTTTTATTATATTTTAGTTCTATGTCTCTTATGGCTTTTGCAAAATTAAAGCCGTCATAAACAGGTTGATTTATACCAGAAATTATTATATCAAGTTTTACGTTTTCTTTAAAACAATTCTCAACATAAATCAAAGCTTGGCTTCCACAAGTAAACTCTTTTATATGTATGTTTGGCAGTAAAGGTTTTAAAGCAAGTTTAACTCCTTTAATATACAATTGATAATCATCAAAATACACTACATTAATTTCTCTGAAATCAACATTTGATAATCTGTTTGTAATGCCAATGGTATTTTCCACTCTTTTCAATAAGCTACCATCATATTTTACAATTACATTATTTACCATTTTCAAATTTATTTATTTGTTCAACTAATTTTTGGCTACTATTTTTAAAATAGATAGCGTAATTACCGATATTAATGACAGTTTTAAAAGCCTCGTTTTCTAGGTGGCAAAGTCATGTTAGTTTGAATTTAAGTAGTAAACTATCTTAAAATTATTTTACCATCTGATTAGCCTATTGTCTGTTTTTAATGCTTTTAATGTGTGCAGATAAGTCAAATTGAAATGATTCAATGTCTAATGTGTCATACATTATAGTGCGTATATGTGCTCTGTCAAAAAATAATCTTTGTTCAATTGTTTTATCCTGAATTGTTATTATCTCTTTACCAATTGCAGATGCATAGCCTAATTCATAAAAAGCGTTTTTGTTTTCATTTGTTATGTCTGCAATTATAAATTCGCTTTCCTCAATTAAGGTATAAATAGTCTGGACAATAATATCATTGTCTCTAAAATCATCAGCTCTATAAATGTCAATGCTAAGTCTGTCTTTTAAGTAAGCCTTGATATTGTCAAAGTAAAATTTGTCAAGAGATACATTATGAAATGGCATAATCATAAATGCCTGATTTGACTTATAGATTTTAAGATTGTCAATTCGTTTTAGGATGAACTTTAATGGCTTCTCGGGAAATATTTCTAAAACCTGATATAAACTTATATTGTCAAATGTAAAATGAATTTTTTTTCTACTCTTATAGTCAGAGAAATAAGTGAACTGTATTAGTATTTCGTCGTGAAAAGTGTAAGTTTGGTCATACCTTCCCAAATAACCCTCAATATGAGTGCTGTCAATTCGATTTGAAATTTTAAAGTATGAATAAGCATTTTGAGGCTCAAAAAAAGGCTTTTGATTTTTAATTGAATCCATTCGGTCTTTGTCGCTTACATACCAACAAGGTAAAACATCTTTCGGATTGTCCAAACCATCTTTAACCCAAAAGTGGTTTGCTGGGTTACTTTTTAATTTTCTTAAACCTTCCTCTGTAACTGAAGACAGCCTGTTGTCTTGTGTGTTACGGATAATTATATTCTTAGTTGGATTGTCCATTTTTTGTTTAATATAATGATGTTGTTGAAAAGGTTTGCAGGTAACAGTCTGGTTTTGCTGTAGTCAGAGAATTCATTGCTGTGTCTGCCCAAAACCGCTACTGAATAAATATATAAAAGCAGGTTAATGCCTATCAAAAAAAACAAAAAAAGATTTGGTGGAACCATAGTAATCCTGCCCCAATATTGCCAAACCTAATGTTAGCCGTTCGCTTTTCTCTCTGTCCTTTAGAAGTTTCTTTCTCTTAAAAGACGCTCCAAGATTATACAAAATACGTCTGGTCGTTGTGGCAAAGTTAGTGTTGTGTTTTTGCCTGTTTCTTTGTCAATTTCTAATCCGTCAGAGTATGATGTAATGCTTAATATTTTGTCCAACTTTATGTTTGAGTTCTTTTTAAGTCCTGTAAATATTATACGCTTGTTTGTTAAATATAAAGTGCCATTGTCAATTAATTTCATTTCGTCTGTTGAATAGCTTCTCGGCTTGTAAGAGCCTGAACGTAAATAAAAACCCTTGGCAACTTTGAAACTTGTTGAGTAGCCACTATAATTTACTCTTTGTCTAACACTTCGTAATTCATACCAATTTACATTTTGAATAACGATGTGGCACTTTTCATTTTTTTGCAGGGCAATGTCTGTGTCAATGCTTTCAAGTTCTAAATTTTCTAATGCCCAATATTTTTTTAGCTTGTTGAATATTTCCTTGTTTTCGTCGTCAATTTTTACATCAATGTTTAGGCTTGCTGCAATTGCTTCCATCTCTTTTTCCTCGTCAGGCGACAACCTTTGGTCAGCAACAATTTGAGCAACATAATTACTCATAAAACTATGTCGTGTTTCATTTGAAATTTTGTTTGCAAGTTCTTTAGGAAGTTGAAGCTCATTTTCTAATTTGTCCAAAAAGGCTTCTTCCTCTTTTGTTAATCGTCCGTCAGCCACGGCTTCTTGAAAACTTTGCTTATAAATTATCTCGCCAATTCTTGAATGAAGATTATCAATTGATTTGTCGTTAAGATTAAGAACAGTTTTTAAATGTTTTAATTCTCTTAGTTCGTCCTCACTTAAACTTTTATCTTTCAGGCAATAGTTGAGATACACAGCATAAAACTCTTCAAGATTGAGTTTAAACTCTCTTTCAATATTGACACTATATTTATTTTGTATTGCTTCAATTTCTTGTTTTGAGATTTGCAATAGTGTCGTGGAAGCAAGTAAATTATTTACTTCCTTGATAGCATTCTCCTGAGGATGCTGTTTAAATATTTTTTGAAAGAAACTTCTTTCAGATAAGGTTGCTGGCTTAAATAAACTCATAATTATTCGTACTTTCTATATTCTTCGTAAACGGGTTCATTCCAATTTTTTACTCCTCCGTGATGAGAACAAGCTCCACTTCCTTTTGAGCTTGAAGTTGAGCCATCCCAACACCTTGTAACGTAATAGGAAACTCTTTTGCGTAAGGGATTAATTTTTTCGTGAAGTTTATTTGCTTCTTCATTTCCTGATTGCAGCAAAGGTTTTAAATCTGTTACAGCTTCTTGAATTTTTCCTGTCTTACTGTAACAAATAGCTCTGTTGTAAAGTAAGTCGCCGTTGCTTGGGTCAGAAGAAAGAAAATTGTTTAATTCTGGAATTGCTGCTTGATACTTACCTTGTTTCACTAAGTCAAAAGTCTTTGTAGCTAAAACGTGATTTTTTGCATTGGCTATTTCAGATTTCTCAGTTTCAGTAGGCGAAAAGTTTGAGGCATAACTTATTTTACTTAGTGCTTCGTCAATTTTTGAGCTTTTTTCAAGTGTAGCGGCAGATTGTAAATAGAAGTTTAAACTGTCTTTTCTTTGTTGTTCTTTTTTGTCTGCTACAATTTTGTCGGCACCTTCTTTTTCAGTTTTAACTTTAAGTTCGTAGGCTTCTTGTTTGTCAACCTTTTGATATTTTCCAACGAAAGGAACTGCTGTAACAAATAATGCTGCACCAAAAACTGATTTGATTTTAGGTGTGAACCTAAAACGAAATTGTCTTTCCAACCATCTGTGTCCTTGTGGCAAAAGTATGAAACCGATTAAGCCAAAGAGAAGTGTCAGCAAAGGATGTTTAATATTAGTAATGGCAACTACAAAGAAAATTGTCGCACCAATGTAAAAAAGAATTGATGCAGATTTATTCTTTGTCGAAGAAGCATAAATGTTGCCTTTAAAATAGTCTGGCAAAACTTTGATGTCCTTTGGAATTAAGTCAGGAACATATTTCATAAACGGAATGTCTGTTTAAAGTGACGGCTAGGCGTAAATATATGGTATTAGACGTTAGAGGTTGTGCTCCTGTCAATTTTGGAGGCTGCATGTTTGAAGGCGGTAATTTTCTTGCTTCATAAGAATCTGCGTTTAATTTTTTTAAAACCGGTACTGGTAAAGCTGGTTTTATTACTGCTGCTTCATTGTTTGTTGTAAACCATTTTTTCATGGCCTTGGTATCGAGCTGGGCTATGGGTTATAGCTTGAAATAGGTTTTTTTATACAATTCCCTATTTAAAGGTACTAGCCAGCAGGTATGCGTTTTGCTAAATTTTCTACCAGGCAGCAATTGTAATTGCTGGTTAATACCTTCGAGATTTGGTGCTTTTATAGCAATCCATTGCTTACAGCGGTGCAGCAATGGTTCAAGCACAATCAATAGCATTTTGCTGCCTTCAGTTGGTAACGGCATATTGATTTTTTTTTATGGCTTTGCCCTTCTCACCCACATACAAGAGCAATTAATTATATTAGTCTTGTGAAGATATATTTAAATAATGATTCAAAAAATACTCAAATCAGAACATTTTTTATTGGAATCTTTTGGTTAGACAGTTAACGGTTTTCTATTAATTTATGCAGTATTGTACGGCACCAAGTCCTGCAGGGTTACCATATTTTCCGAATGGATTTTCATACTAATTTTATAAACTAATGGGTTAGCTGTAATGAAAATTACACTGAAAACAATCGGTTTTCTGTATCGGTATCTTCAATTGATCGATCTAGAACCCTTGAAAAAATACTTTTCTCTACTTGTTCCCTTTCTCTTCCAAATTGTTTTCGTGATTGAGCAATGACAATCTCTTTGAGAGGATGGGATATTATTTTCGGTGCCAGGGTTATGGCACTAAATGGTTTTGATGTGGCTCCATCAATCATTAGTTTCAAATACATTGAATATTTGGGCAGGTTTATCAGATCATCTTCAGTGAATACCGGATGAAACTCTTTGGCTAATTGTTCGGCATCATTTGCTCCAATTCTAAATGAGATAATTGTTCCAACGTTACCAAATATGGCAGAGCGGATTCTTTCATCTACCTGGTCAATATATTGATGGGTCAAGAACAGGGATAGTTTGTATTTTCTTGCTTCTGCCAGTATATCTGCAAAGGATAATGATATGAATGAGTGCATTTCATCTACATAGAGATAAAAGGGTTTACGGGTGTGTTCTGGTTGCCTGGAGCGGAATAGTGCAGCTAATTGAATGGCGGTAATTAAAACACTACCAAGAATAGATGATGCATCTTCTCCGAGTTCGCCTTTTGATAAATTGGCAATAAGTATTTTGCCCTCATCCAAAACCTGCTGCATTCTGAAGCTACTTGTTTTTTGTCCCACAATATTCCGAAGTGGAATGCTTGTCAGGAATACCCCTGTTTTATTAAGAATCGGTGTAATGGCCTCTCCACGTAATGACGGGCTGTATTTATCAAACTCATTTTTCCAGAAAGAAAGGGTGTGTTGATTGGTTACATATTTGAGTATCCTATTCCTGAAATACATATCGGTTAGTAAAGGCTGAATATCAAGCAAAGTGGCATCAGGGTATTCGAGTAAGGTTAGCAGTGTAAAGCGGAGTATGTATTCAAGTCTTGGTCCCCAGGAATCAGCCCAAATCTTTTTAAAGGTTGATACAAGTCCTGAAGCCACTAAATGATGAAAATTAGGATGCACCCCTTTGAGTAGATTAAATGCTATCGGATATTCAATGTCCTTTGGGTTGAAGTAGATAACATCGTCTATTCTTTCCTGTGGTATGTAGTGGAGAATGTTTTCTGCTATATCTCCATGAGGGTCGATGATGCATAGTCCTTTTCCTTTTTCAATATCAGAAACGGCCATGTTTAATAAGAGGGTTGATTTGCCTACTCCTGTTTTGCCTATGACATAGATATGGCCTAAGCGGTCTGTATCCTTGATATAGAAGGGTTGGTTTTGATTCCGCCAGTTTGTGATACCAATGGGCGTGTGATCATGCATTCACCTATTTTATCTTTTAGGCTATTCGAATGTAAGAGAGGGTGATTTGCTTTTGAAGCAAAATCCCTTCTCTTATAGTCTCACTTTTTATTTGCGGTAATGAATTGGCACCCCTATTAACAGAAGTACTAAATACAGATTAGTAGAAAACAATACGATATTTTAAAAAGGGGGTTGAAATTCTATCTCAACTAAATTTGCTAAAAATTCAATTTCCCCTCCTATCTCATCAAGAAAATGTTCTTCATTTTTTTGATTATATCCAGTAGTATCAATCTGTAATTGATGCCAGGGGGGAATTTGCAATTTTGATGTGTTTGATTCTGATTTTTGGTGGTGCACCACCGTAGACAAGTAAGGCGAAATTTGCTCTTTGAGCTTGAAAAGGCTACATATTTTAGTGGTTCGACTTTCCATTCCGTCAAATACAATCCCATGAGGGAAATAAAACCATTGAAGTTTAATTTTCTCTTTAAAATCAGCTTTTTCCCAAACTTCTGCGGGGTTTAGTATGACATCCCTGATGATGTTTAATAGCTTGCTGTAATTAATTTTAGTTACAGAAAGATTAGCAATGTCTATATTAATTTGGTACAGCTCTGCATCTATATCAGCAATTCTTTCTTTACAAAGTTCATTACTGATAATCCCTTCAATATTCTTTTCAAGCAATAAGCCTTGCATTGATTTTAGTTCAGGTATTTGCTTTTGCAATTTTTCTATTTCAATTTTTTTATCCCCCACACTTTTATCAAGATGTAGTTTTACAAATGCTTGTAGTTTTTCGAAATGGCCAATTTCCATTTTAAATTGATTAAGCCATTCCTTAAATATATTTTCCAGGACTTCTTTCCTGATGTTTATGTTACATGTATGGATGAGATAATATGGATACTTTTTATCCCTGCCTTTTGACCAGCAACCTGTCAGCATTTTACCTGATGGGTGCCTGAAAAATCTACGCAATGGAAAATCCGGGCTTTCAATGAGATAATGCTTAAATTTTCTGTGTTTTTCTGAAAGTACTCTTTGAACATGGTTGAAGAGTTCCTCCGAAATAATTGGCTCAAATTTTCCTTTGTGTTTCTCCCCAAATTTGTATAACCATCCAGCATATAACTCATTTTTAATGATACGGTAAAAATAGCTTTTGGATATTGGTTTTCCTTCTTTTATTGTCATACCATATTTTGCCAGGCTTTTCCTTACTTCTTCGATTGGGTATTTGTTCTTTGCAATTTCTTCAAATACTTTACGAACAATTGAAGCGAAATTATTAGGTGCAATAGTCGCTTTTCCCGCAACCCGTACATTTGAATACCCATACGGGGCAGGCCATACATATCTGCCCTCTCTTACCGCATCCCTCATACCTCCAATACTACGTTCAGCTCTTACATCATTATCAAACTGGGCTACGTTAGCAATGATATTTTCCATGAAGCGGCCGGCAGGGGTATCTTCAAAATACTCTGAAGTAGACTTGATCTCAACACCATAGCGTTTAAGTAAAATCCTGATTTGACTGTAATCATCTGTGTTTCGTGAAATCCTGTCAATTTTATAGGCTATAATTGCACTGATACAATTCTTTTTAAGAGCACAAAAACTCATGAGTTTTTTTAGCTCTGTTCTGTCTGCAGTTTTAGCACTTTCGCCTTGTTCAATAAAAACCTTTTCTATTTCATACCCGTTTTTAAGTGCATATTCCCTGCAATTTTTTTCCTGCGTAACAAGGCTATTGCCTTCTTCAACTTGCTCCTTTGTTGATACCCGGCAGTAGATCACCGCTTTTTTTGTGTGAGATATTTCCATAGGTTTCTCTTAAATAAATGTCACTGATAATACGGGCCAAATAATCCAGTATCATGTCTTCAGTAACATTATCTGCACTAGTGTCTAAAAAGTCCAAAGGGGAGCAACGAACACTGACGGTGTTGCTAGACAAACGTCCTCGTTGCTCCCCTTTGGGATCGACATATTCTTCAGTTCTTTTATAACGTTTGTCTAGCCTTTTCATCATACCATAGTCAAATATTGTTGTTAATACTTTCAGTATTGCAAATAAAACGGCTATGCGTAAGAGAGGGAAATTTGCATTTAAACCAAATTTCACTTCCCTTACATCTCTGAGTTTCCCATGCTACAATATTTTAAAAAGTAGTATGGCTTCCAAACAAAAAAGCAAGGATACTTTCCCTGCCCATTCACAAAATAAATTTGCTGAAACAATCTTTAAAATCAGTCGCCGGTTTTCTTTGTTCAATGTCTTTGGTGATTTTCTAACCATGGCAATGGCATCATGTACCCCAAATCCCCTCACTAAAAAATCCTGGTATGAAGATGAATACCTTGCAACAATTGCAAAGTATAAAGGTTCTGAGTTACGCCATGAATTTCCTAAAGCTTTTGCTCAGTTACTCACGGAAATGGAAGACCGTTTTGGTGATTCTTTGGGGAATGATGTGTTAAGTGATTTCTTTGAACAGTATATTTCCAATGGAAGAAATGGGCAGTATTTCACTCCTTATCCTATTTGCCAGTTTATGGCCTCTATTACGCATATAGACAGTGTTTGTGATAGTGGTGTAGATAAGAAGACATTGAGGGTTCTTGATCCTGCCTGTGGCTCTGGAAGAATGTTGCTTGCTTCTCACAGAGTAAATGGACCTGACCATGAATACTATGGTATCGACATTGACAGAACCTGTGTAAAGATGACGGCACTGAATCTCTTTTTAAATGGTGTTTGGAATGGTGAAGTGATGTGTGCGAATTCCTTGATGCCGGATGATTTTAATGTTGCCTATCGCATTTCCTTTTTTCCTTTAGGAATATTTAAAATCGAGGAAAAAGACCGATCAAAGCTTTGGCATTTGCACAAAAATTCATTTCCGGTTAAAGAACAGAAACAGACTGGTCATAGCATTATCCTGGACAGTAGTTCTTTCAATGAACGAAAGAAAGATGATTCAATTCAGCTTGATTTATTTTAACCCCTCAACCCCGCTAAACACGGGGTTTTATTTTATACAATTCAGTCAGGTTATTTATTGCCTTTTTCCTAAAATCTTCCTTTCGGATTGCCCCATAATTCTTATTAAAAATTAATCAACCAGGCAATAACAGAGGGTATCACCGAGTTTAAGCGTAACATACCTGTCCCCTTGAAAAACAATATCATAATGTATTTTTGAACCTGCGCCGCTTGTTGTTAGGTTAATTGATTTCTGGGTTACTTTATATTTGCCACCCTCCAAAGGCTCCCGCAACTTGTTCGTAGTGCGATAGGTAGCATCTTTTTGAAGATTGATCTTAAACAGATATGGATAGCTGTTAGGTTCTCCAAATGAAGATAAATCACCTTCGATATTGCCTTTATTAATTGTTTTGAAACAATAGATAGTTTTCCCTACAAGTTTTTTTGCATCAAGCTGATTTTGTGCTGTTACACCAAAGGAGAAAATAGAAAATAGTAAAAATAGTATAAGCTTCATTTCGAATAAATTTGGTTTAATATTTTTCTGTAAAGTTCAATGAAAAATATACAAATTACGACCACTTAAAGACATCTTTTAAATATTTGAGTTATCCACAGTTTTGCATTAAAAGCAAATCCCCCTCCCTTATAACCCCAAATAGAAATTGTTAGGATGTCAATATGGACACCAGTCGATTTCCTAACAGATTAAAAAAGTATAGGCGGCTCTTTTGTTTTTCACAAAAAGAAGTGGCAGCATTGCTGGGCTTAACTGATACCAGCCCTCTCTCCCGATGGGAGAAAGGAATCTCATTGCCCAACATTGTGCACTTATTCCGGTTGTCCCGAATATATAAAGCTATGCCGAATGAAATGTACGGTGAGCTTTGGCAAAATATTTCAAAGGAAATAACAGCTAAAGAAAAGGATCTGTTGGCTCAACAAGAGTCTATTACTACTAACGAAATATATCATTTATGACAACTTAAGATGTGGTGCATTTGCACCCGTATTTAGAAAGGACATTCTTATGTTCTTTTCTATTGGTTGGTTTTTGCTTTTGCCTTGATGAAGGTATGTTTATGAAGTTTCAAAATTTTGAAACTTTGAAGTATAAAACGAAACGTTAACGAATGATAAAGAGAACGTAGCGTAAACGATCCATCAAGGTAATAGCTATTATTACTTTTAGTCCTTTTACAATTATGCAAACATATCAACCGCATGAGATTAAACTTGCACATGAAATTGCTGAGACCTTAAAAGACAGGGATTCTATTGCAGCATTCCTGATCTATACGCGTAAATACAAGGAGCAATTTTTGAGAGATATATTAGCCAAAGTCATGTCGCTGGATGAGACAAAAATCAGGAAGTCACGGGGGGCATTATTTACGTTCCTGGTAAATCAACATGGAAGAAATGGTAGTGCTGGGTCTTAGTATAAATACACGGATGCTGGGACTGGCAATTATCGCAGGTAACCTTCTCGTGGACTATCACATCCAACTACGAAAGGAGCCCTGGACTCCCCGCAAAAGAGAGTTGATCCTCACCAGTCTGCAGCCGTGGTGTACGTCTTATAACATTATCAGCGTAGCCTTGTCAATCCCTTATGAAAAACAAAAATCAACACAAACGAAAGAGCTTTTGGAATCGATTACACATTACTTCAGCCAAAAGAAGATCCGTCTTTATTCGTATCCTCCCCAAACGCTTCATTCATTTTGCGAAGAAGCTAAAACAAAAACTAAAAAAGAAATGATGCGAAAACTTGCGGAGCGGTACCCGGAGCTTGCTCATTGTTATCGGAAGGAGTTGGGAAATAGAAACAAGTATTATGTCAAACTCTTTGAGGCTGTGGGAGTGGCCACGATTCATTCTCAAAGAATGAAAATGAAACGGTAACGGGGTAAGGAGACAGGACATTTAACAACTGTCCTGTTTTCTTTTTAGGTTATTCACAGCATTTGCTATAAATGCAAATTACCCTCTCTTATGTGTTTCCCTTTGTTTCTATACAATGAAAGAGAAATAAATTCTTTCACAATTAAAAACATTGAATTATGGATTCACAAAACACTACATCTACAAAGCTAGATGTCTATCAGCTAGTCACTGATCAAATTATTGCACTTCTTCAACAAGGAGTTATCCCCTGGCAGAAGCCCTGGAAAGATGCTGGTATTCCGATGAACCTGCTAAGTAAACGGCAGTATCGAGGTATCAATCTTTGGCTACTGCTAACACTTAATTATGAACGAAACTACTTTCTCACCTGGGAGCAGCTTAAGAGTATTGGGGGGTCAGTAAATGTGGGCGAACATGGCCACATAGTTGTCTTTTGGAAACCCCTACAGAAGAAGGTTGAAGAACAAAAGGATGAGAAGCAAAAGTTTGTTCCGATGCTTCGGTATTACAAGGTCTTTAATATTGCGCAGTGCAGGGATATACCAGCGCAGTTAATTCCTGTTGAAGAACTCTCAAAAGCTGATCCGATCCTCGAATGCGAAGGCATTCTTAACACAATGCTTGATATGCCCCATATTATATTTCAGGGTAAGCAGGCATATTACAACATTAAGGATGATACCATTGTCATCCCAAAAATGAAAAACTTCAAGGTATCGCCTGGCTATTATGGTACCCTGTTTCATGAATTGGTTCACAGTACCGGGGCAGAGAAACGGCTCAATCGTAAGACTCTTACAGATATGGTGCCATTTGGCTCAGAAAGCTACGCTATGGAGGAATTGGTGGCCGAGATGGGTAGTGCCTACCTCTGTGGCTTCTCAGGCATCCTGCCGAATGAAATTACAAATACGGTTGCGTATTTGGACAACTGGTTGGGAGTGTTTAAGAAGGATAAGCGGTTTTTGATTAGTGCTTCTGGTCAGGCGCAGAAAGCGGTGGATTTTATACTTGATAGAAAGGATAATGAAGCGAAAGATGAGTCTCAGGAATCAATTGAAGAATCGGAGGTTTAGTTATTACAACAAAGCCTGTTTGCAGTAATGCAGCAGGCTTTTATTTATGATTAATTATTTCCCGGTTATAATAAGTAATATTCCAAGAGAAATAGTACATGTGGCGTTTGGAGCAAGTTTTAAACTTCTACAAGATGCATTAAAATTTACGGTTGGTAGATATGTAACATTGCTATTTACAATAACATCTGTATTTGCATCAGGGATCGTGCTACAGCTCCAGTTCAATGGGTTTTCCCAGGCTGTACTAACAGCTCCAAGCCACGTCATGCCAATTTTCAATGTCTGTGGAGTTGTATAAAAAGCGGGAAAGGCTCCAGTTATCAAACACCTATAGCTATACCCATACCATAAAGAAGGAGGACTGGTAATGGTTAAAGTATTTGTTGTTGCCCCGGAATAAAATGCATCGTCACTTAAATTATTATAACCACTTCCCTGATCAACCTGCCATTGATAAGTATTATTTAAATCAACTGTTCCTGCATAAAATGAAGCTATACTACCAAAGCAAATTTGAGATGCAACTATATTCGATTGTATTCTATTGCCATCTGCATCATAGGTGTATATTAGTGATGTTTGATTTGGATAAATAACTTGAATTAACCTATCTGATTTATCGTATTTGTATTGAATATTTTGGGCATCTACTTTATTACACACACAAAAAATTAATTGTAAAATAAAAATTATTGTTCTCAACTTAGTATTTTTTATTTTATCAGCCATTCATAACTGATAATTAATAATCCAATGATAATTATTGGCACACACACAGCAATTAAACTTCCTAGTTTTTTTTGCATTTTCGACATCTTTTTAAAGATTGAAAAGTATGGCAGATATTTTCTTTTATCCAAAAGGTAAATATTAACAAATACGGCGAGGAAACAACTGATCAGAATTGGAATGCTGCCTTCAATATGTGTTATTTTTATAATGAAATTTGTAATTGCTAAAAATAAGAACAGCGTAACTATGGACATGGCTGTCCAAGTCTTACCTATAACAATACTTCGTCTTGTTGAATCATTTTTAAAGTCCCCCCATTGTTTCCAAATAAAATTATAATATTTATAA
>JAYTTM010001014.1:0-1029 GCA_043745055.1 Chitinophagaceae bacterium
GCATCGCATGCAGTGCAAAGTAACTGGAGTTATTTTACCATGTATCGTTTTAAATGGGACGAAAAAATGGTTGGAATTTCTTTAGGTGTTGTGGGTATCTTAGTTGCTATAGTGCAAGGCGGACTCACAAGATTTGTAAATCCAAAAATTGGAAACGAAAAAAGTATTTATATTGGATTGATGCTATACACCATCGGTATGTTTTTATTTGGAATTGCCAACCAGGGCTGGATGATGTTTGTATTTTTAATTCCTTACTGCTTTGGAGGTATTGCCCAGCCTGCCTTACAAGCCGTAATGGCCGGCCAGGTACCAGCTAATGAACAGGGCGAATTGCAAGGTTCACTGGCAAGTTTACAAAGTGCCAGTGCCATTGTGGGACCATTGCTTATGAATAACCTGTTCTTTTATTTTTCGCATAGCAATGCACCGGTTTATTTGCCCGGAGCTCCGTTTTTGGCAGGCGGTATTTTGTTGCTGGCTGCCTTTATAGTTGCATTTAGAAGTTTGCATATAAAGAAGCAGCTTGCTTAATTTTTTTTTGTGCCAGGCATTAATTCTTTAATCGGCTTCATAGGCAAATATGATTTTGTTATTTATTCCTTTTAATAAAAGGAATAAATAACCACTCTTTTACGGTTTATCTTTATTCAGCTTTTATTAACTGGTCTTTTATAAAATAAAAATGGCTGTCAGTAGATTGTTTTAAAGAGGCGTAGCCTCGGACAATTTTGTAACAATGGGTTTCAACCCATTGAAGTAGTAAGAGATATTATAATGAGAACCGTAGGTTCGGTACATAAAAAGCGAGCCGCAACAAATAATTTAATAATCTGGTTGTACTAATATTCACAACTATATGTGCCGAGCCTACGGCTCTCGGGTAGCAGATTTTTTAAACACAACGGGTTTTAACCCGTTGTTACAAAACAAAAACGAGCCTACGGCTCTACAGTATTCTTTTAATTAAGTTTCACCAAATTGCAGATAGCCATTAAAATAAATCTATTAAATGATGAACAAAACCAT
>JAYTTM010001015.1:0-3870 GCA_043745055.1 Chitinophagaceae bacterium
AGCAATGCCAGTTTTAAAACAATTATAGAAGATCGTATTGCAGATACTGCCATTGGTTTTGTGATTGCCTTTGTTGCCAACCTGCTTTTATTGCCCGCCTGGGAGCTTGAAAAAATAGGCAATTCTATGCAACAGGCCATCAATAGCAATAAGATATATTTCAGCAATGTAGCCAGCGCTTTTACCGGCAACCCTGTTACCAGTCTCGTTTATAAAATTAGCCGAAAAAATGCTTTTGTTGAACTGGCCAATCTTTCCGATGCTTATAATCGCATGTTGGCAGAGCCAAAAAGCAAACAAAAAAACATGCAGCAACTTTACCAGTTTGTGGTACTCAATCACATGCTTACAGCTCATATTGCTACCCTGGCTTCTTATGTAATGCCGCTGTCAGCAAAATTCGCATCGCTGGATTTTGCGCCTTTAATAAACAATGCTGTAAACAAACTGGATAATTCAGCTAACATCATTGCTGAAATGCCTGGCGGAATTTCCGCCCCTGAAAACCTGCTAAATACGATTCAACAACGGTTACAGCAATTGCTGGAAACCAGGCGAACAGAATTGCAGCAAGGCATTCTTGAAAGCGCTACCAAAAAACAACTCACCGAATTTAAACCTGTAGCCGATCAATTTAATTTTATTGGCAATATTGCCGGTGATATTGAAAAGATTGCCGGGGAGTGGGTGGGGGGATAAAATTTAAAAATGTTTATTTTTTGGGATGCTATGCTAAAATTCCTATCCTTATACTTTATCTATACATTAATTGGATATCATTCTTGATAAAATCTTACTATCAGCATCTAATAATAAATAATAATCTCTGTAACTAAACTCACCTTATATTAAACCCGGCTGTCGTATTTTTGCCGAAATTTAAAAACAGCTATATGAAATTTCTTTCCGAATTACAAATTCAGACAAAAAATAAAGGGGTTAGTACAGGCACTAAATGGATTGCTTCCAAAGGTGCCAAAATAGAAAGTTATTCTCCGGTGGATGGTAAACTGATTGGCGCTGTTAGCAGCGCAGATAAAAACAGTTATGAAACGGTGATAGCCACAGCGCAGGCTGCATTTGTAGAATGGCGCAGCTGGCCTGCTCCCAAACGTGGCGATGTGGTGAGGCAAATTGGTGATGAACTTCGTCTTAACAAACAATCGCTGGGCGAATTGGTGAGTTATGAAATGGGCAAGAGCCTGCAGGAAGGTTTGGGCGAAGTGCAGGAGATGATTGACATCTGCGATTTTGCCGTAGGCCTTAGCCGTCAGTTACACGGGCTCACCATGCACAGCGAAAGACCGGGCCACCGGATGTACGAACAATATCATCCGTTGGGAATTGTAGGTATTATTTCTGCTTTTAATTTCCCCGTAGCGGTGTGGAGCTGGAACACTATGCTGGCATGGGTTTGCGGTGATGTGTGCATTTGGAAGCCGAGTGAAAAAACACCCTTGTGTGGTATTGCCTGTCAAAATATTACAGCCAAAGTATTTAAGAAAAACAATGTGCCTGAGGGCGTAAATAACCTGATAATGGGTGGCAGGGAAGTGGGCGAATGGATGAGTGCCGATACAAGAATTCCTTTAATGTCTGCAACCGGCAGTACCAAAATGGGCAAGGCTTTGGCGACAGCGGTTGCCGCAAGGTTGGGCAGAAGTTTACTGGAATTAGGTGGTAACAATGCCATCATTATTACGCAAAACGCAGACTTGGATATGGCATTAATTGGCGCCGCATTTGGTGCAGTTGGTACAGCAGGACAGCGTTGCACCAGCACCCGACGATTAATCATCCATGAAAAAGTGTACAACAAATTCAAGGAAAAATTAGTGAATGCTTATAAGCAATTGAAAATTGGAAATCCGCTGGATCAAAAGAACAATGTGGGTCCGTTGATTGATACAGCTGCTGTACAAATGTATGTGACTGCCATTGCAAAATGCAAGGAAGAGGGCGGCAATTTTATTGTGGAAGGCGGTGTGCTTAAAGGCAAAGGTTATGAGAGTGGTTGTTATGTTAAGCCTTGTATTGCTGAAGCAAAGAACAGTTTTGGAATTGTGCAGCACGAAACATTTGCACCTATTTTGTACCTGATGAAATACAAAACCATCGATGAGGCTATTGCTTTGCAAAACGGTGTTCCGCAAGGTTTGTCAAGCGCCATCATGACGAATAGTTTAAGAGAGGCTGAAAAATTCCTGAGCTATGCAGGCAGCGATTGTGGCATTGCAAATGTAAACATCGGAACAAGCGGTGCAGAAATTGGAGGTGCCTTTGGTGGTGAAAAAGAAACCGGCGGCGGGCGTGAAAGCGGCAGCGATGCCTGGAAAGTGTACATGCGCCGTCAAACGAATACCATCAACTATACCGACAAGTTACCGCTGGCACAGGGAATAAAATTTGATTTATAGGGTATCAGGTTATTCTAACAAATTTGGTTAATGTGTTTTATTGTAATAAAAGTGCAGTTATTAATATAATTGCACTTTTAAATATTTCCCCCGTCTCACTATATTCATTTATTTATAAGCTTTAAATCAACACGTTACATATATACGCATATCTATTACTTTTTAAATGCCGATAACTATCAGAAATAGTGAAATAAAATTTCCTTTTTGTCGTTAGTTTAAATACAAGGTCTACCCTACTATTATTTATCCGGCATACTATGAAACATCTATATGCTATAATTTATTCCCTGCTTGTATTTTCTACAAATAATATTTTTGCAGCCCATATTACATCTAGAGTGTCTGGGAATTGGAACAGTTCTGCAACATGGGTAGGAGGGGTGGTTCCTGTGGTGGGTGATGCAGTAGTTATCGCTAACGGCCATACTGTAACTGTAGATGTGGATGCTTTTTGTGCATCTGTTACAATCGGGAACGGGCCTCGCAATTCCACCAGTACATTAACGATGCATAATGGAATTGTATTAACGGTATCAGGTAACATTAAGATTAGGCAACCATTAATTGGTATCAATAATAACATACTGAATGTAAATGCCGGTATCGTCTACTGCCTTTCTTTAATCACAGCCAATTCTTCAAATAATGCAAGAAAATGTGTTGTTAATATTAGTACAGGTATGCTGAGCTGTGCAGCAAATTTTGCTTTTGCTTCAAATATCAATCGTAATAAGCTAGTATTTTCCGATTCAGGAATACTACAAATTGCTGGTATAGCAAGTACCATTTTAAATGCCCAGTTTACAGCCGCTACAGGCACTATCAATTACGATGCTCCGGGAAACCAAAATATACTGAAGTTAGACTATTACACATTGGCCTGTTCTGTGGGCGGAATTAAATCACTTAGTTCCAATACTGTTGTAACTGGTGATCTGCAAATTAATAATACAGCTCAATTGGATGTAACAGTTGCCAATAACTATTCGCTTGATGTTGGTGGTAGCTGGATTGTTACCAGCACAAATGCAGATCCGTTTGTTGAAAATAATGGTACAGTTACTTTTAATGGAGCAGCAGCAACCCAAATTTTAAGTACCGTTTTACCAGAAGAAACTTTTTATACTTTAATAATAGACAACACTGCTGGAAACCCAACCAACATTGAGTTTAACAGTAATTGCATGGTTACTCAGCAATACGATCACTACAACGGAATATTAGATTTAAATGGTAAAAACCTCACAGTTAATTCATCGAATAATACAGGGGTATTTATTACCTGTTTATTATCTGGAGGAAGTATTATTTCAACAACAGCGGCTGCACAAATTTCTTTTAGTGATGCCAATGATTCTACTTATGTTAATTTTAGCGGTACCAATGTGGGTTCAACTATTTACCCGGTTTCATTAACTATAAATACCGGACGAATCAATATTGAATACCT
>JAYTTM010001016.1:0-1027 GCA_043745055.1 Chitinophagaceae bacterium
ACAGTAAATTATATAAAACATATAAGGTATCTCGGGGAAAAGACTTTTTTAGCTGTCAAAACTGCTATTGTGTATAATGATAGCATTATGATTGCCGGGTATAATGCAGGATTGCTGAAAGTGAATTCCGACAATCAAACCTTAACAAAAATATCCGCTTCTACAAAAAGGGTCACGGCATTAGTAAAGGCAAATAACGGCATGATCTATTTTGGCTCACTTGATGGGTTGTACAAATTCCACTATCCTGAAAACATAGTTACCTCTCTGGCTAAAAATAATCCAATGTTAGCAGAAAGAGTTACTGCACTTTGTACAACACCTGATAGTCTGGTATGGGTTGCCACTCCTTCTAATGGCATATTGGCTGTGAAAGACGATAATGTGCTGCTTGCAATTACCAGCCGGGATGGCATTATCAACAATTCTTTTCGCAGTCTCGCAGCTGGAAAGCCCGGACAGGTTTGGCTCGGTACGGATGCAGGCATAAGTATAATCCATTATAAATTTCAGGATAATAAGGTTAACCCCTCCATACAAAATATTACTATTAATGACGGCCTGGCCGGTAATGAGGTAAATGAAATGATTTACCATAACGATACCATGTATGCAGCTACTGCTGCTGGTATTTCTGTAATACCTGCGGATATTTATATTCCTAAATTCAATATCCCAGTTCAGATCATAAATATGAGTATCAATCAGCGGGATACAGTCATTACCAGTGAATATGATCTTCGGTATGATCAGCAAAATATATTTATCCGCTTTGCGGCGATTGAGTTAAGCGGCCATTTCAAAAATATCCAGTATACTTTAGATGACAATAAAAAGTGGACCAATCTACAAGAAAATACACTAATCCTTCAGCTTAACAACGGGCGTCATACTGTTAAGGTAAGGGCAGTTGATGTAAATGGAAATATCAGTGATAAAATACTTAGCATAGAATTTAATATTGCCACTCCTTTTTGGAAAGCAATATGGTTCTGGATAATTGTGTTTGTAATTTTACAGTCTCTCG
>JAYTTM010001017.1:0-1026 GCA_043745055.1 Chitinophagaceae bacterium
GGTATAATATTGTCTGCAATGCATACAACTTTTGTGTACTTATTTTTTTTTGCTAAACGTACAATAGTTCCCAGACATGGCCCCATAAAAGGTAACCAATATCTCACTACAATAAGATCTGGCTTCATTTTTTTTAACTCATTACCAACGCTTATCCAATTGAAGGGATTTACGGAATTTATACAAACTTTAATGAGTAGATTTTTTGGGGCTGGCTCTATAGAAAACTGTGTAGTACCGGGAAAAAGAAAGCCCGGGTATTGTAAAGAGAAAGTATAAATAATTACCTGGTGGCCTTGCTGCATAAATTCTTTGGCAAGTCGCTCATCATAAGATGCAAGGCCTCCTCTAAGCGGATGTGCAGGACCAATAATTACAATTAATTTAGCCACTGTTTAATAGATTAGTAAGTTATTAGTGAATGTATGAGGTATTTGCGCCACCAGCAAGCCAACATAAAACCTAAGCTTGGTTATAATCCAACCTTCTTTTCTATTAAATAGAAATTTTTGTCTGTAGAATTTCTGGCAATCATTTCGCCTAAAAAGCCAGCTAAAAAAAGTTGTGTTCCTATTACGAGTGATATTAAACCAACATAAAACAACGGCCTGTCTGTCATATTAAATTGATCAAAGAAAAACTTTTCAACAAACAAATAAATCCAGATGCAAATACCAGCAAAGAAAACGATGCTACCCCACAAACCAAAAATATGCATCGGCCTTTTACCAAACTTCCCCATAAACATGATGGAAAATAAATCGAGGAAACCATTGATGAAACGGATCCAGCCAAATTTGGTAACACCGTATTTTCTGGCTCTGTGCTCTACTACTTTTTCACCAATTTTTTTAAAGCCAGCCCATTTGGCCAGCAACGGAATGTAGCGATGCATTTCGCCATAAACTTCAATACTTTTTACTAACTTATTCCTATATGCTTTTAAACCGCAATTAAAATCATGCAGTTTAATACCGCTTACTTTACTTGCAGTGGCATTAAATAATTTGGAGGGCAAATTTTTGG
>JAYTTM010001018.1:0-1026 GCA_043745055.1 Chitinophagaceae bacterium
GGTTAATACATCAGGATCCAGTAATTTGCCGGTTTGATCCGCAACAATGTCGAGCGCTCTCTTTTTCAAAAATCTTTTGCGATCATCAAACCAAACATCATTTGATTCTGCCTTGGCTTTGTACAATTGTTTATCTGCCCAATACGTCCAGTTTTGGGCATTGGTAATTGAGGTGATTTCACAAATATTTTCATATTTGCCCCACATTTTACGGCTTACTTCGCCATGTAATTTGGAAACACCATTTGCAATTCTTGCAAACCGCAATGCTGCCAAAGAGTGGTTAAAAGAATCATCAGTAATACCGGTTATCTTCCTTACTTCTGCCAGTGGCATTCCACAGAAATAACTCATCTTCTCACAAAGAAAAATGTCGTGCTTTTCGTTGCCGGCTTCTTCGGGCGTATGGGTTGTAAAAACCAGGCGTTTTTTTACTTCTTTAATATTGCCAAATTTTCTGTGCAGGTAAAACGCTGCACTTATTGCGTGCGCTTCATTCAAGTGATAAACCTCCGGATTAAAATTTAATTCATCCATCAGCTTGGCACCACCTACGCCTAATAAAATAAACTGTGCCACTTTTGTTGCCACATTGCCATCATATAAACGATGGGTAATTGTCTGTGTTACATAATCGTTTTCAGGCAAATCGGTACTCAATAAAAACATTGGGGCACTCTTAAATGTCTCGGGGTTAAGATAAAATGCTTTTACCCAAATTGGATGATCGTGAATGTTTATCTGGAATTTGATGCCGGTATCCTCTAAAAAATTATAAATCTTTTCGTTCCATTGTACCTGTAAGGTTTGGTCTGCATTTCGTGCCTGATCGTAGTAACCAAATTTCCATAAAATACCAATACCTACTAAGTTCTGTTTTAGCTCGTAAGCGCTTCTCATGTGAGATCCTGACAAAAATCCAAGCCCGCCGCTATAAATCTTTAACGGCTGGTGTACCGCAAATTCCATTGAAAAATAGGCAACTCTTTTATTGTAATTCTCATTAACTGCGTAAGGAACTTTGTA
>JAYTTM010001019.1:0-1026 GCA_043745055.1 Chitinophagaceae bacterium
CTTTAATATTGATTACAAGGCTACCAATTATCTGAAAGTTGGTGCCAGCATATCTTATACAGGAAGTAGAACAAGAGGTGTTGATAATAATAATTTGGGCGGAGGTGTTGTACAATACACCATGTTGTATTCTCCTTTGCTGCCAGTATTTCAACCGGGGTATCCTGGTAGTTATTCAACCATACCATCTGAAACCCAAAATGCGAATAACAAGTATTGGTATGCTTTTGTACCCAATCCATTTAGTGTATTTGCTTACAATGATAAAAAAAATGATGCTACAAATCTTTATGCAAGTGCATACGCCGAAGTAAAACTTCCTTTAGGATTTAGTGCAAAATCTCAGATAGGATTATATACCTATAACGGTGAAAATTATAGCTGGTCGAGATCAGCCGAAACACCTTGGGATCCCAATGGTGCAAACAGGGGACGTGCAACAAATGGCGTAGGTGTCGGAAACTGGAAAGGCTATGGCTACAATTGGGATAACACTATGAATTTTGCCAGGCAATTTGGCGATCATAACATAAACGTAACGGCAGGTGTTTCCGCACAACTTGAAAACAATTATGGAGGCTCCTTTGTGGGACAATCAAATTTTGTAAGTGAAGCAGTACCCTACCTGGGGTATGGTCCTGCCTCAACTACTGTTGTAAGTCCTACCTCAATTTCAGAAGTTACATTATTCGGTGTTTTGGGTAGATTCATTTATGGCTATAAAAACAAATATCTTTTAACAGCCAACGTAAGGCGAGATCAATCTTCACGATTTGCTAAGGAACTAAGAACGGCGGTGTTTCCATCTGCATCCGTTGCCTGGCGTGTTTCTGAAGAGAACTTCGCTAAATCAATTTCATTTATTTCCGATTTCAAATTAAGGGCAGGTTGGGGTAAAATTGGTAATCAAAATGGGATACCAGCTTACCCAACTTATAATCTGTTAGGTTCTGGTCAGGATTATAGCTTAAATAATGTACTGGTTTCTGGCGTTGCTACTACAGGGCTTGGAAATAAAAAAATATC
>JAYTTM010001020.1:0-1026 GCA_043745055.1 Chitinophagaceae bacterium
TCATTATCTGCAACATTTCATATGTTGACCGATTTATCTTGAGCTTACTCTTAATTATTGCGACCAAGGTGTAGGTAGCTATTGCTATATATACCTGGGTCTTTACGGCGTTCATTGATGTACCCCAAAATGATTTTATTTTCAGGTGCTGTTTTATCCATTTAAAAAACAATTCTACTTTCCACCTGTACTTATACAACAGCGCAATTTCGACAGCAGGTTGTACGAAATTATTGGTTATGAATACAAATGTCCTTTGTTGTTCTTGGTCAAAATATTTGATTCTTCTTAAAATTTCAGGATACTTTGCTGATGATTTAATTCCATTTAGTTTTATTGTCTGGTCACAGATAATTCCATTTCCCTTATCTGCTTTTAAGGAACTGATTCGCCTGAAATTAAAATTATCTTTAGCTCTGGTAACATAATATGCCTTCGACAGATGGATTACAAACAGCCGTTTGAAATCTACGTAGGCTTTATCCATGATGTAGAACCCGCCTGCTTCATAGGTCAAAACATCTAATGCGTTCACATCATGAACATTGCCTTCGGTTATATGAACAAAAGCAGGAATGGAAGTCTTGACATCAAATAAAGTGTGAATCTTTATTGCTCCTTTTGCCTTTCTGAAACTTGCCCACCAAAACACATTGAGGCAAAGGTCAATTGTAGTAGAATCAAAAGCGTATACGTTTCCTGTTATTGCTAAGGTAAAATCAGTTTCATCAATTATGCAGCTCCTTGCAATAGCAATCATTTCATAAGCAAAAGATTCATAAATGCCACAATCCCTTTGCTCATTGGCCAATGCTAAATTTGTACGGGACACATTTTTTCCAAAGCCTAAGTGATAATATTTATTAGGATGTGCACTAATCGTAATAAGCAAATCCCTTAAGCTTTCACGGCCGCTTAACTGGCCAAACATCATGCACATTAATTGATTCCAGCAGGTAAAATGTTTTACCCATTTATTACCGGCATATTTCAAAGCACATTTATCAAAAATACGGGTAGGCAAAA
>JAYTTM010001021.1:0-3856 GCA_043745055.1 Chitinophagaceae bacterium
CATTGGCTTCTTATCCGGGTTAATTGGCATTGGTGGCGGTATTATTTTATCACCCATCTTATTGTTTTTAAAATGGACTGATCAAAAACAAACGGCTGCCATTAGTGCTTTGTTTATTTTTGTAAATTCATTGTCTGGATTGGCGGGACAAATTACCAAAGGAATACATTTCAACAGTAACATGATTTGGTATGTAGTGATTGCTTTTATTGGCGGATTATTAGGCGCCTATTTTGGTGCATTGCGCTTTAAGCAAACCATTTTAAAAAATATGCTGGCAGTTGTTTTGTTATTGGCAGCTTATAAATTATTATTTACACATGCTTAAAATGCTGGTTAGCTATCAAATTCGGAAATTCAAGTTTGCCATTTAGGGAGTAATGAAACCAATATTAGATTCCATCACAAAACCAGAACATTAGTAGTTAAGACAACAACAGAAACAAAAAACATAATGACCAAAGACAGTGCCATCAAATTATTCGAAGAAAAGCAAGTGCGTTCTGTTTGGGATGAAGAACTGGAGAAATGGTATATTTCCATTATTGATGTGGTTGGTATTCTTACTGAAAGTGTTGACCCAAATGCCTATTGGCGAAAATTAAAGCAAAGGCTAAAAGAAGAAGGAAATGAAACCGTGACGAATTGTCACGGGTTGAAAATGCTTGCCCAAGATGGCAAAATGCGTATGACCGATGTTGCAGATACCGAGCAATTGTTTCGCTTAGTTCAATCCATACCATCGCCCAAGGCAGAGCCTTTTAAACTGTGGCTGGCAAAAGTAGCCTCAGAAAGATTAGACGAGATGCAAGATCCGGAACTGAGTATTGACCGGGCTTTAGAAAATTATATGAATTTGGGCTATTCAGAAAATTGGATAAACCAACGACTTAAAAGTATTGAGATACGGAAAGAACTAACCGATGAGTGGAAGAAACGAGGATTAAAAGAAGGTCAACAGTTTGCTACACTTACCGACATCATTACCAAAGCCTGGAGCGATAAAACCACCAAAGAGTACAAAGTACTTAAGGGTTTAAAAAAAGAGAACCTAAGAGACAACATGACCAATACCGAATTGATTTTAAATATGCTTGCTGAGGCTTCAACCAAAGATATTTCAGTAGCAACTAATCCTGAAACCTTTGAGGAAAGTAAGAAAGTAGCTAAGCAGGGAGGAAATGTAGCCAAGGTTGCGATGAAGGAATTGGAAGCAAAAACAGGTAAAAAAGTGGTGACAGCCATTAACGCTAAATCCTTATTGAAACAAATAGGTGAAGTGAAAAAACTTCCTTTTAAAGACAATAAGAAAAAGTAACAAATATTTTAACTGCTGGAATAACTATTATGCAAATAACTATTTTATTTTTTGGGCAGCTTACGGAGATAACAGGTGAGACCTCCCTGCAAATGCAGGACGTTGCAGATACAGATGCATTAGCAATTATATTGAATAAGAAATTTACTGGATTGGCAAGTTTAAAATATGCCATTGCAGTTGATAAAAAAGTAATAACCAGTAATACTATCCTCACCCAAAATTGCACCGTAGCTTTGTTACCTCCATTTTCAGGTGGATAAAAATGAATACTAATTTCACATACGAAAGATACCAGCGCCAGATTATTTTAAAAGAATTCGGCATGGCTGGTCAGCAAAAATTAGCAGCTGCAAAAGTGCTGGTAATTGGTGCAGGAGGACTTGGCTGTCCGGCCCTGCAATACCTTGTTGCAGCGGGTATTGGCACTATTGGTATTGTAGATGATGATGTTGTTTCTTTAAACAATCTGCACAGGCAGGTTCTCTATACTGTACACGATATTGGTAAGCCTAAATCTTTAATTGCAAAAGAAAAACTACAACAGTTAAATCCTGAAATAAGTATTATAGCTTACAACGAAAGACTCACCACCAAAAATGCATTAACCATCATTCACAATTTTGATATCATACTTGATGGTACAGATAATTTTGCATCCCGGTATTTAATTAATGATGCCTGTGTGCTGATCAAAAAGCCATTGGTTTTTGGAGCTGTGTCACAATTTGAAGGTCAGCTTGCAGTTTTTAATTACCAAAGTGAACATGCTGATACACCTGTAAACTACCGGGATTTGTTTCCGATACCACCTAAAGATGATGAAGTACTCAATTGTGCAGAAGCAGGCGTGCTGGGGGTTTTACCTGGTATTATCGGTACCATGATGAGCAACGAAATCATCAAGTTAATAACAGGTATGGGCAAGCCACTGATTAATTCGTTGTTAACTTACAATGCATTAAATAACCAGGTTTTCCAAGTCGCATTATCTTCCAATCCGGCAACGGCGTTGTTGCTTCCAAAAGATGAGGATGCTTTTAAAGAGATGGATTATTTGTTTCTTTGTTCAGCATCGTTTTTGCCATTTGAAATAGATGCTGACTGCTTTAATAATTTAATAATTACATCCAAAGTGGATATTATTGATGTGAGAGAATCAGGCGAATTACCTCAAATCAATCAATTTAATTATATACAAATTCCCTTGTCCATATTCGAAGAAAATATTCCGCTGATTGAAAATGAAACAGTCATTTTATTTTGTCAATCCGGAAAAAGAAGCCGGCAGGCCGCTCAATCTTTAATTGACAGAATGGGAACTTCAAAAAAAATATTCAGCCTGAAAGGAGGCATTATTAAATGGCTGAATCATTATCAAAATCAACAATAATGAAAGAACATAATCTCAAAAATATATTTGTACAAGGACCGGTTGCTGCTTCATTTATTGGAGATAGTATTCAAAAACATAACAGCAATACTGCCATTGGTGGTCATAGTATTTTTTTGGGGCAGGTACGTGCAGATTCCATTGACGGTAAAATTGTAACAGCCATTGAATACACTGCATTTGAGGAAATGGCCCTGGAAAAAATGCATGCCATCCGGGAAACAATTTTTGCAAAATACCCACTCACCTGCATGCACATTTACCATAGTTTAGGTAAAGTAAAAGCTGGTGAAATTTCACTTTTTGTATTTACTTCGTCTGCTCATCGCAAAGCTTGTATTGCTGCCTGCGAAGAAACGGTAGAGAGAATAAAAGCAGAATTGCCCATCTGGGGCAAAGAACTATTTGACAACGAAACCCATCAATGGAAAGAAAATAAATAACCATGGTTAATATCACAAATAAACAAAACAGCCTGAGACAGGCAATCGCCTCAGCCACTGTAACTGTTTCCAGTAAGGCAACCATTGATGCCATTGAAAACAGGCTTGTACCCAAAGGAGATGTATTTGAATTTTCCAGAGCTGCCGGTTTACTGGCAGTAAAAAAAACCAGCGATGTAATCCCTGATTGTCATCCGTTACCAGTTGAATATACTGCCATTACCCACCGTATTGAAGGATTAAATATTATCATTAATGTGGTAGTGCATACCATTTACAAAACCGGTGTAGAAGTAGAAGCCATGCATGGCGCTGCTGTTACGGCGCTCACCATGTATGATATGTTGAAACCAATTGATAAAGGAATAGAAATATCCAACATAAAATTAATCAGTAAGAAGGGTGGTAAATCCGATTATAAAAATGTGAATACTGCAAATTTACTTTGTGCGGTAATAGTTTGTTCCGATAGTGTTGCAGCAGGTAGCAACGAAGATAGCTCCGGAAAATTGATTGTTGAAAAATTACAACAACATCATTTATCTGCCAGCATGTATGAAATTATTCCTGATGATTTTGCAACCATACAGGCCAAGGCAACTGAATTAAGTGAAGCAGGTTTTCAACTCGTACTCTTTACCGGCGGTACCGGGCTATCGCCCAGAGATGTAACACCGGATGCCATTTCACCGATATTAGACC
>JAYTTM010001022.1:0-14538 GCA_043745055.1 Chitinophagaceae bacterium
GGCCTGGGTAGCCAGTGTGTGTTAAATGTTACACAATCCATTTTACCAGGAGCTAAAATTACAGTTATGGTAGGCAAAAAATTACTTATTCCCCTTAATCTTGCTATCAGCAATAATTAAAAAACTATGCCACACAGCGATCAGTCTTTACTCAGCACTGCACAAAAATCCCTACGGATTATCCAGTCTGAGGTACAGAATATTAACAAGATTGCCTTATCCGTTGACTGTGTAATTTTTGGATTTGATGAGAGTAAACTGAAAGTTTTATTAATCAGGAGTGATTTAAAAAATTATCATGGTAAATGGTCTTTACTGGGCGACCTTGTTTTTCCCAACGAAGATTTAGATGCTGCAGCCTATCGGATTCTAAAGCAACGAACCGGGCTGAATGATGTGTATCTGGAGCAGGTGCAAACTTTTGGAAAGGTTAGCAGGCATCCGGCAGGAAGAGTTGTTTCTGTGGCTTATTACTCATTAATAAATGTACAGCATCATAAACTTAATATTCTTGAAAATGAATTGCATTGGCATGATGTTAAAAGCGTAACGGACCTGGCTTTTGATCACCAGCAAATTTTCGATTCCTGTTTGCAGCAATTGCAAAAACGGGTTCAGGAACATCCGCTTGGGTTCAACCTGTTGCCCAAAAAGTTTTCTTTAAGAGAATTGCAGAATTTATACGAGGCTATACTGGATATAAAAATGGACAGGCGCAACTTCCGAAAGAAATTTTTTGCCATGGACTTCTTAACAGATATTAATGAGATGGAGCAGGATGTAGCGCACCGGCCCGGCAAATTGTACAAGTTTGACTTTGAAAAATACGATAAGAAAAAGAAAAAAATGATAGGAATTGATTTTTAAAACCCGCCTATTTAGACCAATGGAATGAAAAAGTAACAGTGTTATTTTTTTAGTCGAAAAGGAAGGTCTTTTGTTTATTGAATCCTGCATTTAAACGAATTATTTTTTAACAATATTTTTTATTTGAAAAAATATTGTTTACTATTGTGTAATAATTACACATTATCATACCAATCAATTTATACTAACTAAAATGGTTGATTTATGAAATGCTAACAACGATATGATTTGCGTATGAAAAAAGCAGCATTGCCCTGCTGCACTGCCAAAAACTAACTTATACAAATTCATCCTGCTAGGTATTTCATCCGCCATTTAAAAATTATGCAAATGAAAAAGAGCATTAAAAGGCTTTACGAGTTGTTTTCGGAAACGATTACACTAACGATTGTACTTACTTTGTTTACAACATTGGCCATGGCGCAAAATGTTATTACCGGTAAAGTAACTGAATCAAAAAATAACACCCCATTGGGTGGTATTACTGTATCTGCAAAGGGTACTAAGGTATCAACACAAACTGCCAGCGACGGTACTTTTAAACTAAATGTACCGGCCAATGCAACCACACTACTTTTAACTTCCATTGGCTATGCCACACAGGAAATCACCTTAGCAGGCAGCACAGTTAATGTGCGCATGGTAGAAGCCACGCAACAATTGAGTGATGTAGTAGTGGTTACTTATGGCACCAGAAAAAAGAGTGATTTAACGGGTGCAGTTACAGCCATCACCACCAAAGATTTTCAAAAGGGTAATATCAACTCATCTGAGCAATTGCTGCAGGGTAAAGTTGCTGGTTTACAAATTACATCCGGTGGCGGTAGCGCTGGCGGCGGTAGTCGTATCCGTATCAGGGGCGGCGCCTCTTTAAATGCCAGTAATGATCCATTGATAGTAATTGACGGTGTACCTGTTGAAGGGAATGGTATCAGCGGCAATGGTAATATTCTAAACACCATTAACCCGAATGATATTGAATCAATGAGTGTTTTAAAAGATGCTTCTGCTACAGCATTGTATGGTTCAAGGGCAAGTAACGGTATTATTATAATTACTACAAAAAAGGGCTCCAAAGGAAAGGTTAAGTTCAATTACAACACACAGGTAAACCTTGCTAAAGTGGGTAAAACTGTTGAAGTGTTAACAGGCGATGAGGTTAGGAGTATCCTACAGGAAGAAACTGCAAAAACAGGTAATAATGACTATACAAAATTATTGGGTACTGCCAATACCGACTGGCAAAAGCAAATATACCAGCAGGCTTTAGGATGGGATAATAACATAAGTGCAAGCGGTATGCTAGGCAATGTTTTACCTTTCCGTTTGTCAGTAGGGTATTTAACACAGGAAGGTATTTTAAAAACAGATAAATTCAACAGGCTTACTACTTCTTTAAACCTTTCTCCAAAGTTTTTTAAAGATCATCTTACAGTAAACGTAAATGCAAAAATCAGCCAGACAAAAAACCGTTTTGCTGATGGCGGTGCGGTAGGTGCTGCAGCTTCATTTGATCCGACTCAGAACATCACTCAAAATAACCAGTATGGTGGCTATTTTGAGTGGTTGCAGCCCCCAAACAATATTGGTGCAATTTTTCCTATCGGAACTAGTGGTGGATCCTCTCAACCAAACCCACTTTCTTTATTAAATTTCAGAAATAACAATTCTGTGGTTAATCGTTTTATTGGCAATATACAACTGGATTATAAATTACATTTTTTACCGGATTTACATTTTATTGTTAATGCAGGTTTAGACCATGCTTTTGGTAAAGGAGATGATATTTCAGCTCCGCAACTGGTTACACAGGTACAGGCCAGTTCAGCAGGACGCTTTACCCATTATGCTCAAATTAAAGATAACAGCATCCTGGAAACCTCTTTGTATTATGCAAAAGACATCAAATCAATCAATACCAAGATAGATGTATTGGCAGGGCATACCTACCAGGATTTTACTACCAATGTTTACAATTATGAATCCTATTCAGCTGATGGTAAAATTATAGAAGGTACACGACCTCCTTTCGTAACAGATAAACCACAAAACAGGTTAGAATCTTACCTTGGCAGAACCAATATTACCATCAACAATAAATACCTCATTACTGCATCTATCAGAAGAGATGCCAGCTCTAAATTTTCCGAAGCCAACAGGGTAGGTTATTTTCCAGCTGTTGCGCTTGCCTGGAAATTAAAAGAAGAATTATTTAGAACTTCCGCTGTAGTAAGTGAATTGAAAGTAAGATATGGCTGGGGAATTACCGGTCAGCAGGATGGAATTGGCAACTATAGTTATTTGCCTGTTTATTCTTTGAGCAATGAAGCAGCTCAATACCAGTTTGGTAACACATTTTACAGATTCTCCAGACCCCCTGCTTATGATCCGGATTTAAGATGGGAAACTACCACCACTAATAATATTGGATTGGATTTCGGTTTCCTTAAAAACAGAATCTCCGGTTCAGTTGAATTGTATCAAAAGAAAACCAAAGATTTGTTGAGTGTTGTTCCGGTAGCTGCCGGTGCAAATTTTAATATTGAATTGCTTACCAATGTAGGTAATATCGAAAATAAAGGGGTTGAGTTTACTATAAATACAACACCCATAAAAAACAATAATTTCTCCTGGGATTTCGGTTTTAATATCACCTATAACCAATCTAAAATCACCAATTTACTAAAGCAAAAAGATGCCAACTTTAAAGGCATCGCTACTAGTGGCATTTCAGGTGGCACAGGAAATAACATTGGCAGGCATTTGGTAGGCTACGCACCATTTACCTTTTTTGTTTATAAGCAGATATATGATGAAGCCACCGGTAAGCCAATTGAAGGATTGTATGAAGATTTAAACAGAGATGGTATTATAAATGATGCAGATCGCTATCTCTATAAAAAGCCAGCCGCAGATATGTTGTTTGGAGTAAATACACAGTTTAATTACAAAGATTTTTACCTGGGTTTTGCAGCTCATGCCAGTCTTGGAAATTACATGTACAATAACTATTTTTCCAATGCGGGTGTTTTAAGAGCTATGAAAAATCCGTTGAATTTTACCAGCAATGTTTCAAGAAATTATCTTGAAACCGGATTTTCCAATAACCAGTATTTATCCGATTATTATATTGAGAATGCCTCCTTCTTTCGATTAGATAATATCAATATTGGTTATAATGTTGGTAAGATAATGAAAGGCAAAGCGGGGCTTCGTGTATCAGCAAGTGTACAGAATGTATTGGTTATTACCAACTATAAAGGACTAGATCCTGAAAACTCAGGAGATAGCCAGATTGATAATACCATTTACCCACGTCCAAGGGTTTATTCACTTGGTTTCAATCTGGATTTTTAAAATATTAAATAAATTAATTATTATGAAAAATACAATTATCAAAAACACAATCTTACTGTTGATTGTAGCGATTGTTGCCGCTTCATGTGCTAAAAAACTGGACCTGTTTCCGCAGAACGACCTTACCCCGGAAAAGGCTTATAAAACTGCCGCTGGTTACAAGAGTGTATTGGCAAAAATTTATGGCACCATGGCAACTTCAGGCAACACAGGTCCGGCAGGTTCTGCAGATATCAGCGGCGGCCTCGATGAGGGTTCGCAGATAGCATTTATCCGTATGTTTTTCAATTGCCAGGAATTACCGACCGATGAAGCAGTTGTTGCCTGGAACGATCAAACTATAAAAGATTTTCACAACTTTAGGTGGAACGATGCAGACCCTTTTTTAAAAGGTATTTATGCTAGACCTATTTATAATGTTACCCTTATTAATGAGTATTTAAGAGAGTGTACGGATACTAAATTAATTGATAAGAAAAGTAAAGGAGACATTTCGGATGCTGAGGTAGCCGATATTAAAAAGTCTGTAGCAGAAGTTCGTTTTTTGCGTGCTTTTAACTACTGGGTTATGATGGATTTATTTGGTAAATCTACATTTGTAACCGAGGAAGATAAAATAGGCGCTACACTACCCCGCCAAATTGAACGCAAAGATTTATTCTATTACATTACGGGTGAACTAAAAGCAATTGAAAGTACATTGTCACCAGTTAAAACAATAGAATACGGAAGGGTTGATCAGGGCGCAGCATGGGCATTACTGGCTCGCATATACCTAAATGCAAATGTATATACAGGAGCAACAGATACAAAGGTTTTTGATACCGCTATTACTTATTCTAAAAAAGTAATTGACGGCGGCTATAAGTTGTACGATAATTATGCAGGTGCTTTTATGGCAGATAATGACAAGGCAAAAGATGAATTTATCTATGCCATTAATTGCGATGGTTTAAAAACAACCGGTTATGGTAATACAACTTTTTTTATTCACGCTGCCGCAGGCGATGATTATAATGATTATGGTGTTGGTGGTGGTTGGTATGGATATCGGGCCACATCAGCTTTTGTAAATTTATTTGAAGATAGAACAGGTGCTACAGATAAAAGGGCATTGTTTACCACTTCTAAATATGGTACCGATGCTGCTCAATTGCTGATAAAAGATATAGGCGATTTTAACCAGGGACCAAGGGTGAAAAAATATGTAAATATCCGTTCTGATGGTAAATCAGTTTCTGACATTAACAAGAATTTTTCTGATGTTGATTTTCCCATTTTCAGGTTGTCTGAAATGTATTTGATTTATGCAGAAGCCGTGTTACGCCAAGGTGTTGGTGATGCAGGGAATGCATTAAAATATATCAATGAAATAAGGAAAAGAGCTTACGGTACTACTAACCAGGGACAAATAAATGCTTCTGATCTTACACTACCGTTTATACTCGATGAAAGAGGAAGGGAATTGTACTGGGAAGGACATCGCAGAACCGATTTGATACGCTTTGGTTTGCTTACTTCAGGCACTAAATTATGGCCATGGAAAGGGGGAGTTTCATCAGGTACGGCGGTAGACATCAAGTATAATTTGTTTGCCATTCCTTCTTCTAACCTGGTAGCAAACTCCAATTTAACACAAAACACAGGTTTCTAATCATCACTTTAAATAATTGTTGTTATGAAAAATATATTAAATTCATTGGGCATTATGCTGTTTATGGCAGTAATATTTACTGCTTGCAAAAAGGAAGAAAACAAAGTGTTTTTTAAAGGCGGTACAGAACCGGTATTAACTGCCTCAAGTACACAAGATTTAATTTTATTGAGAGACAATGCAGATAATGCAGCAGTTTTGTTTTCCTGGACTAATCCAGACTATAAAATAACTACCGGTATCAGTTCGCAGGATGTAACTTATATACTGCAGATTGATACAGCAGGTAAAAATTTTACCAGCGGGAATTTACAGGAAACGTCTATTGCAAAGGATTTGAAAAAAGTGTTAACCGTAAAGGAATTGAATAGTATTTTAATCAGGCTGTTATTGAAAGATGGCCAGGTTTACAATGTAGAGTTTAGAATAAAAGCAGCACTTGTAAATGGTACTGCAGTTCCATTATATTCAAATACAATTAAAATAAAAGTAACACCTTACTTTGATGTGGCCGTAATTCCACCAGGTACACCACCAAATTACCCTGATGGCGAATTGTTTATTATAGGTGACGCTACAGTTGGAGGCTGGCCTAATCCGGTTCCTGAGTTAACCCAAAAGTTTACAAGGGTTAGTATAACAAAATATAAAATTGAAGTACAATTAAATGGCGGAAAAGAGTTTTTACTGTTGCCTAAAAATGGAAGCTGGGATAAAAAATATGGTAATGCCTGTGGATCTAATAGTTGCAATGCTGCAACTGGTGGCGCATTTAAAGCACAGGGTGATAATTTTAAAGGGCCTGCTGCAACGGGTAAATATATTATAGAAGTAAACTTTGTAACTGGCACATTCACCGTTGTGCCTAAATAATCATTTTTAAAAACTAGTAAAATGAAAAATATTTTTAAACTATTGACAGCTGTAATTTCCCTTGCAACAGTAGTTGCAGCTTGTAATAAGGTTGACAATTTATACAAATTGGAACCTTTGCCTATATTTCAGGAAGGGGTTTCTCCGGTACTTACCAGTTCTGTTGCCAGCATTAAACCGGTTGCGGCTGATACAGCCAAAACTGTGGTTACTTTTTCCTGGACAAATCCCAAATATGCCAATGATTCTTCAACTACCAAGTATGTGCTTGAATTTGACACTACAGGTGGCAAATTCGGCAACCCGGCTTCTAAAACTGTTAACGGCGCATTAAGCAATACGTTAACAGGCAGGGAACTCAATACCATTTTATTGGGTTATGGCTATGCAGTTGGTGTTTCAAAAATTATTGATATAAGATTACTTTCTTCTTATGCCAATAACAACGAGCGCTATGTTTCCAATACCGTAAAATTAACGGTTACGCCTTTTGCAGATTCTTCTACCCTTACCAGTACAGCAAATACAGTAACTGCTTCATTGGCTACCCAGGCGCAAAATGCACTTACGTTTTCCTGGTCAGCGTCTTTCACCGGCTATACAGGTGCTGTTACTTACACATTACAGTACGATTCTGCCGGTATGGGTTTTGTAGCTCCAAAAGAAGTTGCTGCTGGTACAAGCTTTAGCAAACCTTTTACACAAGGCGAAATCAATACACAGGCGCTTAGCCTGGGTGTGGTTGGTGGTACCAAGGGTAAAATAGCATATAGAATAAAAGCTGTTACGGCATTGGGTTCCATTGTTTACTCCAATATATTTCTTGTTACGGTTAATAGCTATTTCCCTATTGTAAGAATGTACCTGGCGGGTAGTTTCCAGTCAAGTACAGGTTATGGTCCCGACGACTGGACTCCTGCAACAGGACCAGAACTTATCCGGGATACCCGTGATGGTGCGTTGAATGATCTATACTACATATACATCTATCTGCCAGAAAATACTCAATTTAAAGTAACCCAGGGTCGTGCATGGACTACCAATTTTGGTTCAAACAACGAAGGTGCTAATGGCAATAATGCCAGTGACGTACTTGTAAATGGAGGAGGTTTTAATTTACAAGTTGGCCCTGCAGGTTTTTATAGAATTACAGTAAACAGAACTACCCTAAAGTATGATATCAGGGAAGGCAGGATGGGTTTTGTAGGTGCAGGAACCGGTGCAGGTTGGACACCTGGCAATGTATTCCCTGCCTATGCAATGGGTAATGCAGCAACCAATTTATTTGTAGGATTAACTGAACTTAGTGCAGGAAATCAATGGAAAATGATTGATACTGACGGGTGGGATAATGGCAGTAAAAGTGTAAGTGAACCAAAAAACTATGGAACAACCGAGGGCTCCGGAAGCAGCCTTATAATAAACAGAGATGCTTTTAATGGCGTAGTTACCACGGGCCGTTACCGGGCAATATGGGATGGCCGAAATCCTGATAACGTGAAATATGAAATAAGCCCGGCTACCGAAATGCGGGTGGTGGGTGATGGTATTAACCAGGCTGGTGTTGGTGACTGGAGTCCGGCTACTTCGCCTGGCATGGCCTACCAGGGCAATGGCGTGTGGACCATCAGCATTACTTTAAAAGCCGGCAAAGACATTAAGTTTTTAGCTGGTAACGATTGGGGGGCTTTTGATTATGAAGACAATGGACTGGCAGCTGACGGTGTAACCCATAAAATTAGATGGGAAGGGGGCAGCAACTTTAAAACACCCGCTGCAGCTGGAACCTACACCATTACACTGGATGAAAATAAGCAGACAGTTACTATCAACTAAGGAGGTGTAGTGAATTGTGAAAGGTGAATAGTCAATGGTCAATAGTCAATGGTTGATAAACGATCAATTACCAGCTTTCTTTTATAAATGAATAGCAAAAAAGCCGGCATCTCTGCCGGCTTTTTTGCTTATGGCACTACCGGCTACATTTTGCCCCCATCCCCCCTGGTTAGCGGCGAGTTATAAAAGCTGTTTACCCCCATTCGCTAAATGGGAGTTATTCAAAGTGCTTAATACTACGTCAGCGGTTTACAAATCATAAATCAACTTTTCTACATCCATTATTCAATGTTCGATATTGATATTTTAATACCTCTGCTTAGCGGCCATACAGGTAAGTTTTACCACTGAATACTACATGTGTTAAAATAAATCCGTAAAATATTGGAGCAATTCAAACTTAACCATATTGTACTTTTATAAAAACTGTTGTGGATAGTGAAAAAGGGTTGGCTTTTTCTATTGTTTGTAGATTTCAATCTTTTTGAAGTAGTGTTTGGAACGGATACCGGCCAGCGAAGAAAAAAAATAAAAAGTTAAATCCGTCTGTATATTTATTTCGTATTTTTTTCTGACAGTGTTGATTACTGGGATTCCAACACGTTTAAAAATAATATTTAGCCTGTTACTTTTCTTTTCCCATTTTATTAAAAGGTTCATCTGTATAGATGTATGCTTCTGGTTTGCAGCTTAACTTAAACTTGTTTTATGAGACAAATATGTACCATCACATTGCTGATTTGCGCCTGCTCTACTTTGTTTGCACAGAAAAAAAATGACAGCAGCTTTGCAACAATTCCAGTAATAAAAATTGTAAAAGAACCCAGGTTTCTTATCAATATTCACAGCGGCTACTCCAAAGGGCTTGGCTCTACTTTTAGGTTTTATCCGGACGATGTTGCATCAATTACAGTTACACGGCAGGGGAACAATGCACCTGGCAAACAGATAGCGTATGCAAACCCCACCAATGGCCTTGGCGATGGTTTTAAATTCGGCTTTGGAGCATCTTACATTATAAACGATTTCATTAATATAGGCCTTGATTTTGACTACTTTAAAAGCACCATTCGTAAAACCCGGGACTCCTCTAATATTCAAACTAACATTCCGGTAGTAGACAACTCTGCCGAAGCTATAGCGTACAGGGAACGCAATACGATATCTTACGAGGCTACATTGCTTAGCCTTACACCGAGTATTACTTTTAAGGCGATATCCAGACCAAAATGGTTCTTGTACAATAAACTTGGTGCTGTTATTACCTTTAGGCCAAACAGCCTGCAGGAGGATATAACCCAGGCAAATATCAGGATGAACTGGCAAGGTTTTCAAAAAGACTCCTCCAGCACCACAATAAAAAAATACGAGTGGGGTATCAGGAATCCTGCTTACGGGTTTATGGGTGCTTTTGGCGGACAGATAAAAGTTGCTTCGAGGGTGAGAGTTTATGCAGAGTTTCAGTTTTCTCATATTGTTTTTGTGATAAAAAAACGAACCTTAACAGATTTTATCGTGAATGCAGAAAGGTTGGAAAAGACTTTCTCAAGGAGCGCCAGGGAAGTTGATTTTGTGAAAGCTTATTCTGTAAATACAACCAATCCAAATCCAAACCTGCCTTCGCAAACACTTATTCAAAGGATACCGATCACTTACATTGGATTGCAGGCTGGCCTTGTTTATCAATTACAATAGATATGGTAAGTACCAATTATTTTTTCAGACAACATATCTAACAGTAACCTCTTAGCATCAGCTGCATGGCAACATGAAATCAGAAAATTTATTTGAATGGAAGCATTAAATAATTCAAAAAGAAAGGTCAATAAAACTGCTTTTGGTATTGTAGCTGGCGTTGCCTGTTTACTCCTTTGTGTGTTTTTACTATCAAGATTTACGAAGGAAAAAGCCCAACCGGTATCACAGCTCGTGGAGATGCAGATTGTAGCAGGCCCAAATGCTTCTCCCAAAAGTGATGATCACCCAACGAACGGCGTTTTGCAGCAGCGACTTTCTAATCTGCAACTACTGCTGCACCAGTACAATACTGGTGCAGCTGCAGGAAAAGATAAAGCAGCATTGCAAAATTTTCGCACATCCATCCTGCTTGCAGAGGAAGCTTTCAGGTTTTCCATTGACAGTATTTGGATTTCGGCTATCACCGATAAAAATACCAGCAGCTTACAGCTGAAGACCATCAACGCCTACAAGAGCAGCCTTGACTCTATTAGAACAGTCAACAGCAGTTTAAACAATGCCACAACAGATGAAGATTTTGTACCGGATAGAAAAGCTTTTCTACAATTGCGGCATGAGCTTATGGAAAAGACAAACAGAATAGCATTGCTGGAAAGTAGCATCGAAATAATGTCCAAACGGGCAGCAACAAATACGTCCGGGATTGGCGCAGAGAGGGTAAATGAAATTCAAGTGGCTGATGCCGCTCTGCTCGAGAAAAAAGTAACTGAACTTACTACCGGAAACCAGCGCCTGCAGCAGGAGATTGAGCAATTAAGAAAGCCGCCTGTGGAGGCAGCAAAAAATAGCACTACAGAGGAAGTACTACTGAGTAAAAATACAGCCCTTCAGCAGAAGGTAAACAATGTTAATGCAGAATTGCAACTCGTGATGGTGGATTGTAATTTATCAAGGGTTGATGCAACACAAATCATCTCAAATTCCAAACAACGCAAACAATTACTATCAGAAGCTTCCAATATTTTAACCACCCTTTCTGCCAGCAGCGATGCAGTTATCAGAAATAAAGTGAAGGAAAAAATAGTACGTTTAAATCAGGTTGCAGCAAATACAAGAGATTAAGGATTTGAAAATTACTTACCTGTCCTCATATCAAGTTGAAAAGGTTCAAGTACTTCAAATTCTTTTGCGTAAACTATTGGCAAAATTTAAGTGATGGCACCAACACATGCGGATGTTTATTTTACCCATTGAATACACCAGTACTATCTCCCCAGGCATGTTCTGCCATTTTAATTTTATTACAATCATTTCTTTTTTTGTGTATCGATATCAATATGACTGTACAGCAGATTGCATTGAGGCATTTAATATGATTTTAGGGGAAAACCCTGATAAATTATCTGATACGGAAAACGAATTATTATCACTAAAAAATCATGATCTGCCTCCGTGGTTGGTAACCCAACCGCACACAGCTTCGTTAAAATAAATCCATAAAATGTTTACTCAAACTTAATGATATTGTGATTGTGTGAACATTGTTGTGTTTAGAAAAAAGGGGTTGGCGTTTCTTATTGTTTATAGTTTTCAATCTTTTTGAAACGGTGCACAGTGGGGATACCAACCCGGAAGAAAAGTGTAGCATCAAATTGCGATTGCAACTCAGTTTGTTTTGGTGCCTATTTAATTCCTAATCCAATAACAAATTCACCAGGCACTTCGTAAGAGTTACCGTTTCTATATTGTGCTATTGAAGCCATGTAATCTTCGCAGGCTTCTTTTTGTACAGCGGGCGTAAATTTAAAATAAGCTAAAGCAACCGGACCTCCTTCAAAAGCAGCAGCACAAGCTTCATCTGCAGAATGGTAGTGTAAAACAGTACTCAGTCTTTCGATGTGTATTTTTGAAAAACCTGCTATTTCAAAATTTTTATCTAGCACCGCTTCATTGCCTAAATTAAAAAACATAGGACATACTTCTGATGAAACTCTTTTATCAACAATTTCAAATATATCTGCCCAGCCGCACGAAATTCTTTTACCCCAAACGGCTGCAATGCAGCGTCCTCCGGGCTTTAACACCCGGTGCATTTCTTTTAATGCATTCACAGGAGCAGGAACATACATTAACCCAAGTGCACATAGCGCAACATTAAAATCTTCATCAGGTAGTTTTAGTTCCTCAGCGTCCATCCTTTTAAACGTAACGTTGGAGAGCTTTTTTTCTAACGCTATTTTGGCTGAAAGTTCAACCATCTTATCCGATATATCTGTACCAAGTACCAGGCCGTTTACTCCTGTTGCTTCCAATGCCCGAAAGGTGCTGAGCCCTGTGCCGCAGGCCACATCAATTATTTTTTCTCCTGCTTCAATTTTTGCCGATACAAACAATGCGTCATGCGCAGGTTTTAATTGTTGTTGCCAGCTATTTTCATAATAGGATGAGGCTTTATCCCAACCATAGCGTTGCACACGCCTTTGCAATGCTGCTTCCATTAGTTTGAAGTTTTAGTAGTATAAATGTTTACTTTTCTAATGCATTTTTGAGCTCGGGTAAAAATGTCAAGGTACGGACTGTGTGCATCTCCATCATCCAATAACTGCATAATCTTTTCGCTGCTGGCATCACTTTCAATATTTATTGTATAACGGATTTGAAGATAGCCCGGCGGAATATTTTTATCAGCAGTTCCCAACAATGCCCCATCGTCAAAATCTGCTTCTACTTCCACTTCCAGACTAGTAATTGATATTTCCATTTCAGCCGCTTTCATCATATAACCAATTGCAAGGCAAGAGCCCAGGGCGGCCCGGCCATACACACCTGGCGTAGGCGCCAATCCATCACCACCTACACCAGCCGGCATATCCACGTTCATTTTCCAGTTTCCTTCCTGTACTTCGCAGGTAAGTCCGTTTGTTATTTTAACCTTTGAAATGCCTGTTCCTTTACCCAAGCCAGGTTTTAGTGTTAATGCTTTTTGGGTACGTTGAATAGCTGTCTTAATTTTTTGAGTTTCGTTCATTATAAAAAATGTTAAGGTTGTGTACTATTCGCTGCCTATACCGGAGAAAAATATACCTGCTTTCTTTATTAGTAATACACCCAACGATATAAAAACATGCATCGTTTTTGATTTGACTAAATTTTATCTAACACCTAAATTGAGATAGAACATAACCACATACAACAGCGAAATTAAGGAATCCCTGGAAGAAAGTATGCAGTAATTTCTGACGAACTATAAATTTAATGCTGGCTTAATCTATGCTTTTTTACCCACTTTAAGCCAACATTAATTTTAGTACCGTATCTTTATTGGGTAATAAACAAGAGGTGTATTATGAAAAATGATATGAAAATATTTGCAGGACGGGAAGAAGAAACTGCTGTGCTGGCTGAACTGCTGCAAAACAGCAAGGCCGAACTGGTGGCCATACTGGGCAGGCGGCGGGTAGGAAAAACCTATTTGGTGAAAGAAATTTTTAAAGACTATCTCAGCTTTCATTTTACCGGAATAAAGGATGCAGACAAAAAAACGGTGTTGGCTGAGTTCACTCAAAAAATTACCGCACTTGCCTCTGCTAAAAAAATAGCTGTACCTCAAAACTGGATGGACGCATTCCGTTTATTAAAAACTTATTTGCTCAGCATCAAAAGCAAAAAAAAGAAAGTTGTTTTTCTGGATGAATTTCCATGGATGGATAATCACCGGGCAGGATTTTTACCCGCCTTTGAATTTTTCTGGAACGACTGGGCTGTTGACCAGAACATCATTATTGTACTTTGCGGTTCCAGCACAAGCTGGATGATAAAAAATGTGCTGAATAATAAAGGTGGCTTGCACAACCGCATTACCAAATACATCAACCTTGCATCTTTCACTTTAAGAGAGACTAAACAACTGCTTGCTGCCAAGGGTATACCGCTGCCCCACTACGAAATAATACAATTATACATGGCGCTAGGTGGTGTACCTTATTATCTTAATGAAATAAAAAAAGGAGAATCAGCCATACAAAGTATTGACCGGATATTATTCAGTGAAAGGAGTACACTAAAAAATGAATTTCAAAATTTATACAGGGCACTGTTTGATAATTATGAAAATTATGAAGCCATTGTAAAAGTGCTGTCAACAAAACGAAAAGGACTCACCCGACAAGAGATCATTGATGCAAGTAATATCGCCAATGGCGGTGGCCTAAGCCGTATGCTTACAGAATTGGAAGAAAGTTCTTTTATCAAAT
>JAYTTM010001023.1:0-1023 GCA_043745055.1 Chitinophagaceae bacterium
GACAGACATAGACCTTCATATTATAGAACCCGGCGGAGAAGAATGTTTTTACAGTCATAAACAGACAAAATCAGGCGGCAGATTATCCGAAGATTTTACACAGGGATATGGGCCGGAAGAATACCAGGTAAAGCATGCTGCAAATGGAAAGTATAGGATTCGTGTAAATTATTTCGGAGATCGTTATCAAAAGAAACAGGTGCCTTCGTTTATTAAATTAACCATTTATAAAAACTTTGGAAGACCCAACCAGACAGAAACCATTGAGAGTATTATTATGGATAACCAGAAGGGACAGATTGAAATTGGTGAAGTGAAATTTTAATAAAATTAAATTCGAAAACTGAATGATCCTTGTAAATCAAAATTAATGCTTTTGATTTACAAGGATCATCAAAAAAGAATAGCAATAAAATGAAATGTAGTTAGAATATATTAGGGAGCATTTTCCTAAATGTATCAAGGCAATATACTTTTATTTATTTCTCCGTTTGCAAGCAATTCCTTCACTATTGATTCCAGCTCCGCAATTCTTTTTTCCAGGTTAGGTAATTTTCTGGCAATTGCCTGGCTGCGTAGTGCCGAAGTGTATTCGTAAGCCGGTGATCCGGTAACAACCGTATTGGGGGTTTTAATAGATTTACTTACACCGCTCTGTGCATTTATTTTACTGCCATCGGCAATCTGCAAATGTCCTACAACACCGGCTTGTCCGCCAATCATTACGCTGTTGCCAATTTTTGTGCTGCCGCTAATGCCGGCCTGCGCTGCAATAATTGTATGGTGCCCTACTTCTGCATTGTGCCCTATTTGTAAAAGGTTATCCAGCTTTGCGCCTGATTTTATTATTGTGCTGCCAAGGGTTGCCCTGTCGATGGTGGTGTTGGCGCCTATCTCCACATCGTCTTCAATTATTACATTACCCAGTTGTGGAATTTTTTTATAAGACCCGTTTTCTAAAGGTGCAAATCCAAAACCATCACTACCAATTACAGTGCCTGCATGAATGGTAACATTGCTGCC
>JAYTTM010001024.1:0-1022 GCA_043745055.1 Chitinophagaceae bacterium
GGCAATGAAGCGGCTGGATTTATTGTATGAAGAAACGGAAGCCTTGTATGAAAAAACAGCCGTTTCGCCGCAATTGTGTGAGTTAAGGAATATGATAACTGTGGCCTATCTTATTGTGAAGTGCGCAGAATTCAGGCACGAAAGCAGGGGTTTGCATTTTAATACTGACTTTCCGGGCAAGAGTGCACTGGTGCAAAATATCGTGATGTAAATAAATCTATTGTTAAGTCAATGGTCAATTGTGAATGGTCAATATTTCATCATTTACCTTTCACCATTCACAATTCAATATGTCATTTTATAATTAACATGTGACTAGTAAGATCTTAATTTTATGAAAAATGAATTATTAAGGCTAAAGCTATTTTCATAAAAATTATCAATTATCAACTAACCAATTATCAATTAAATGTATTACATCATCTTATTCTCAACATAGCACGAGTAAGATCTTAATTTTATGAAAAATGAATTAATAAGGCTAAACCTATTTTCATAAAAAATTATCAATTATCATCTAAGCAATTATCAATTAAATGTATTACATCATCTACCCAATATTTTACCTTATTTCCTTATTACCGTTCTTTATTTTATACAGAATAAGTGATTTTTTTTACATGATAATATACCGTGTTTTTGGATACCGTAAAGAAATTGTAATGGAAAATATTGCGATAGCCTTTCCGGAAAAAAGCATTGAGGAAAGAAAAAAAATTGCAAAGCAATTTTACAAACATTTGATCGACACTTTTATTGAATTAATTAAAATGATTAGTCTTTCTAAAAGTGAATTTGAAAAAAGATGTAGCATAGATATGGTTGCAACTAATTGCCTAATAGCAAAAGGTAAAAGTATACAGTTTGTATGTGGACATCAAATGAACTGGGAGTATGGCAACTGGATAATGGCTAAAAACATTACGATACCATTTATTGGTATTTATCAAAAAATCGGAAACAAGGCCTTTAATAAATTGTTTTATAATTTACGTGCCAGGTACAGTTCAATAATGGTTTCT
>JAYTTM010001025.1:0-1021 GCA_043745055.1 Chitinophagaceae bacterium
CCGGAAATTCCACCCGAAATATTTGCCTGTAATTTATCATTCGGCATCCCTTTTCCTGCAATAAATTGTGCTCCTCCATTACTAAACTGAATAATAACAGGAGAGTTTACTTTTGCTGCAGCTTCTAAAGTAGCATTGATTGTATCTGTACCAATGCAGTTAACTGCTGGTAGCGCAAACTGATTTTCTTTAGCATCATTGTAAAGCGCTTCTAATTCTTTTCCGAATAAAACGCCTGAATTGTATTTACTCATATTTGGTTGTTTTTGCACAAAAGTAAAGGAATTTAACTTTCTTTATCATGTATTGCATCATATTAAAGACAGGCACTTTTATTCTTTTTCAATATATGTAGTCTTTGAAGTAAGGTGATAAATAAATTTTGATGCACACATCTATCATCAGCAGAAGTATAATGCTGGCGGATGTTACTTTTCGATACAATTTTCTACCAGTGCTATTAGCTGGCTGAAGTAGGCGGGGGCATACAACAACCTGCTACCATACCAACTAAACATTTCACCATCTGATAATAAAATGATGGCTCCCGGCAATTGCTTTTGCAATTCCACAATATGTTTTTGTTTAAAAGGGTAGGGCTCTGTTGATAAGATTAATAATTCACAATCCTTTTTAATCAAATCATTTATTTCAACCATAGGGTACCTTTTTAAATCTGCATACAAATTTAAAAATCCACAATAACTAAGCATGTTATTTATAAAAGTATCGCCACCAACAGTCATATAAGGAGTTCTCCAGATAAGGTAACAGGTTTTTATTTTATATGTATTGATGGGTAATTTTTTGAAACCGGTTTCTATTTCAATCATCAACTTTCGTCCTATTGATACGGTTTTTGTAAGCTGACTGATATCGTTTATCATTTGCAAAACATCCTGCAGGTTGGTAACATCAGTAACCCACACAGCGAAATTCTTACTTAATTCCAATATTTGCTCTTCTATATTTTCTTCCTTGTTGGCAATAATTAAATCGGGATTAAGTTTTTTTATTTTTT
>JAYTTM010001026.1:0-1020 GCA_043745055.1 Chitinophagaceae bacterium
GCCGGCAGCTACCCAGCAAAGATCTATGGCAGCACTGCCTAAACGCCTTACAGGAACACCTTTGCGTATTAGTTTTTCAAATACCTGCAATGGTCCATTTGGGGTATCCAGATAGGTGTAGGGGAATCCGGTAACCAGGCAGCTGTCAACTACTTTTGTCTTATTACTTACAGAAAGTTTTTTATCGTTTAACGAAGCACCAAAACCTGTTTGTGCAAAAAAGAATTCATTCATTATGGGGTTGTAAACAGCGCCCATTATAATTTTACCATTGTGTTCCAGCCCAATGCTTACGCAACAGATGGGAATGCCATTGGCAAAATTGATAGTGCCATCAATTGGATCGATAATCCACTTGTATTCGCTGTCCATTTTTATTTCACCTGCCTCTTCACTAAGTATAAAATGTTTGGGATAATCGTTTTGAATAACAGCAAAAATGGCTTTTTCAGCTGCATGATCAGCTTCTGTAACCGGGTTATTGATGCCTTCTTTGTTAGTAATTTTAAAATCAGTATTAAAAAAACGCAGCAGTTCTTTTGCACCCGCTTCTGTAGCTTTTAGTAAAGTATTTTTTAACATTTTGCAAAGATAAGTATTGCAGGCTGGTTGCATCCGCTTGCCTGCGTTTATAGGCGTACCCAAATAATTTGAGACTATGTATTTTACTTGCTGATTGTGTTTTACTTTTGTATAATCTTTTGTTGTTGTATCCTTCAGCAAAAGATTATTCTTACTTTTAATAATTAATTAAAATCAACATGTCAGAGATTGCTTCCATAACAACACCGGCACCCTTAACAGCTAAAGATTTTGTAACCGACCAGGAAGTACGCTGGTGCCCTGGTTGCGGTGATTATTCCATTTTAGCACAGGTGCAAAAAATTATGCCTACCCTTGGCATTCCAAAAGAAAATATTGTAATAGTAAGTGGTATAGGTTGTAGCAGTCGCTTTCCGTATTACATGAACACCTATGGCATGCATAGCATACATGGCAGGGCTACCGCTGTGGCAAGTG
>JAYTTM010001027.1:0-1020 GCA_043745055.1 Chitinophagaceae bacterium
CTTTTCTGGTTGGTTGTTGAACGAAAAAGGAGATACCATTACTGCTTTTCACCCGTTGAAATTTGGAATGGGAAATTTTTTATTTACCCCAAGGGAAGGATCAACATATAAAGCGGTGTTGAACCTGGCGGATGGCGGGCGGCAGCAAAAAGAATTGCCTGCCGCTTACCACACAGGCTATACAATGCGCCTTGAAAATACCATTGACGGACATATAAAAATAAGCGTAGCAACACCCGAAAAAAACAATGTAGTTTCAGCCGGATTATTTCTTTTTATTCATACCCGAAATGTGGTGAAGGCCGCCCTGGTAAACACTATTCAAAATGGCGAAGCTGTATTTATAATTAGTGATACCATACCTGGTGATGGAATTTCTCATCTCACGGTTTTTGCTAAAAATGGGCAACCCCTTTGTGAACGGCTTTATTTTAAAAGACCAACTGAAATATTAAATATAGCAGCTTCTACAAATCACTCATCTTATGCAGTCCGTAAAAAAATCACTATAGATATTCAGTCCAAAACCATTGATGGAAAATCTGTTCCGGCAAACCTGTCGATGGCCGTTTACAGGGTTGATTCAGTTATTGAATTTGACAAAGAAAATATCAATAATTATCTTTTGCTTAGTTCAGATATTTCCGGTAAGGTGGAATCGCCGGAGTACTATTTTGATAATAATAATGATACTGTAAAAGCAGCGATAGATAACCTGATGTTAACACAGGGCTGGAGAAGGTTTAAGTGGGAAGATGTTTTGTTAAACCAGCAACCAGCACCAGTTTTTTTACCTGAAATTAATGGGCATATTATTAGTGGGAAAGTGATACCGCTTAAGAAGGGATTGCCTGTTCAAAATATCTGGACTTGTCTATCTGCACCGGGTTTACGTACACAGTTTCAAACTTCCACCTCCGATAAAGAAGGCAACATTAAATTTGAAATGAAAGATTTCTACAATGATGGAGAAATCATTGTTCAAACTAATTCCGAAACAGACAGTATGTACCAACTGAA
>JAYTTM010001028.1:0-1020 GCA_043745055.1 Chitinophagaceae bacterium
GCTTTTTATTTCTATTACTAAATTGTTTGTATGCCCTTGTTGCAATGCAATGGTGAAATTTTCAAAACCAACACTGGTGATTTGTAAACTGTCGTGCCAGCTATCTGTGAGCAAACGAAAAGAGCCATCAATTTTAGACATTGTACTTGTGCTGCTGCCTTTTAAGTGTACTGTGGCATTTTGCAGGGGGTGCTTGCTGGAATCGGTAACTTTACCTGAAATGATAATGGGAGATTGTGCGTATAAAGCACAGCAAAGCATTATATTTAAAAAGAACATACAGAATAGCCTACTTATTTTTTGCAGCATAATAATTGTTTAGGGAAATGCAGATTTATTTTTATTTACAGTAGCTGGAAAAGCCTTAAATGGTTGGGTAAAAAATTAGTTAAGGAAATATTTAATGGAAGTAGCTAAACCCTTCAGTTTATTTACTGAACTGTATTTTACCGTTGTTTTTTATGGGTATTGCATATAATACTGCTTTAAAAATATTTGATGTAATGCCCAACCATTTTTTACAGACACCATCACTATGATAGTAAACCCGCCGGAAATATTGGAAAAAGAAAAAGCACTGATACAATCTTGTATTGATGGGGATAGACATTCGCAAAGCCAGTTGTATGCGTTGCATGTGCCAAAAATGTTTGCTGTATGCCTTAGATATTCTAAAAATAAGGAGGAGGCCGAGGAAATATTGCAGGAAGGTTTTGTACAGGTGTTTAAGTCGCTGAGAAATTTTAAACATGAAGGTTCTTTTGAAGGCTGGATAAGAAAGATAATGCTGTATTGCAGTGTAAAACATTTCAGGAATAAATCAAAAATATACCCTATTTTAAATATAGAAAGTGTAAGTGTGGAGCAGGTGGATAATAACGAGGTGATGGCTGTTTTAGGAAAAAAGGAGTTATTAAAAATGGTGCAGGCACTTCCCCCGGCATACAGAATGGTCTTTAACCTGTACGTTTTTGAAGGATTGAAACACCGGGAGATTGCAGAACAGTTGGGAATTTCGGA
>JAYTTM010001029.1:0-1019 GCA_043745055.1 Chitinophagaceae bacterium
ATAAAAACCCTTTACAGCCACTCTCCCATTGTCATCCTTCATGGAAGCCAATAATTTTGCCAGCATCATTGCCGGGTTGGGAGCCCAGTTGCCGTAATGTCCGCTATGTAAAGGCCGCTTGGAAGCATATACTGTCAGGTCGAGATGAGCATCTCCCCTCACTCCAAAATAAATTTGCTTTTTACCTGTTTGATGTACGGGGCCATCACAAATAATCCATAAATCGGACTGCAGCAAAGCCGAATGTTGCTCCAGTATTTCATTCAAATGAGCAGAGCCTGCTTCTTCCTCTCCCTCAAAAAAAAACTTCAGATTACAAGTAGGCTGTAACCCACTTTTATTTATGGCATCGTAGGCATTCAAAATAGCAACCACACCCGCTTTATCATCAGATGCACCACGGGCATATATCCTCCATTCCGGGTTGTAGCTATTGTTTGCAGGAAAAGGAATATTGATACCTGCTTTATCTATTGCAGCAGTAAATAATGTTGGCACAAAAGGCTCCAGGCCCTTTGCCCATTGGGCAGGGTTTACTGGCTGACCATCATAATGTGCATAAAAAATGAGTGTTTGTTTGGCACCGGGTACCATCACTTCACCATAAACCGCCGGTGGTATACCTGAGGTAATACCATTTAAAAGCTGCACTTTTTGGATGCCTCTTTTATTCATCATATCTATAATAAAGGCTGTATTCTTTTGAATGTTCACCGTGTCTTTGGTAAGATTGGGCAGGGCAAGAAATTGCACAAACTCCCCTATGATACCGTTGGTATGTTCCTTTCCGTAATTACGGATGGAAAGCAACCCGGGTGATTGTGCCACAACTATTTGAGCAATCAACAAAATGAAATAAAAACAGCAACAATGCTTTGTCATACAAGGAAGTTGAGTGTAAAAAAATAACCTGTGAACAATATTTAAAAATGATTTTATCGAATGTAACAACAATTTATGCCAATTACTTAAACACTTAGATGAAGGGCGCATTTAAAACAGTCTTAGCATTTGCCAAT
>JAYTTM010001030.1:0-1017 GCA_043745055.1 Chitinophagaceae bacterium
AATAATATTATCGAAGGTTAAAGAAAAGTCTATGGCATTTTTACAAAGCATCTCCCACATATACCGCACTTCTTCTCCCCTTAATAATTCAAATGCAGGATCATAAAAAACAACATCATCACTATAGCAACTATTCATGGTTGAATAATCCTTTTGCTGAAAGGCTGTATAAAATTTATGAATGAGTTCTTTATTATTTACCATGATTAACTGTTTAGTTTCTTTAAATTGAGCATTCAAAAAAAATTACGATGAAAAAAACTTCGATGCTGCTGGTGCTGGTAATTTTGTTGCTGAAACTTGTTGCGCAAAATAAAGATTCTAATTGGGTAAGAGAAAATTATTCTAAAATTGAAAGAATGATACCCATGAGGGATGGCATAAAATTATTTACAGCATTATATATTCCTAAAGATACGTCGGTACAACATCCCATACTTTTTAACCGCACGCCTTACACCTGTTCTCCTTATGGTGAGGATAAATTCAATCCCCGTTTGTATGAATCTTATTGGCTAAACTATTTAAAAGAAGGCTATATAATTGCAATAGAAGATGTACGGGGAAAGTTTATGAGCGAAGGAGAATTTATTGATGTTCGTCCGTTTAACCCCAACAAAAAAGGAAAAGAAATTGATGAAGCAAGCGACACCTACGATGCCATTGAATGGATGACCAACAACCTACCCGCCAATAACAAACGGGTGGGTGTTTTCGGTATTTCCTATCCCGGATTTTACAGTACCATGGCGGCTTTAAGCAATCACCCGGCATTAAAAGCAGTGAGTCCGCAGGCACCGGTTACCGATTGGTTTCAGGGAGATGATTTTCATCACAATGGCGCTTTGATGCTAATGGACGGCTTTAGTTTTTACAGTGGTTTTGGTAAACCAAGACCAACACCAACAACAGCAGGCAGCCCGGGATTTAATATTCCATCTGAGGATAATTATGATTTTTATTTAAAGACAGGTGCCCTTAAAAATTTCAGCAAAATAATGGGCGACAGCATTGCCT
>JAYTTM010001031.1:0-1017 GCA_043745055.1 Chitinophagaceae bacterium
AGGGCAAAGCACCACTGATATAATCCGGAAGCAATACCCGGTTATAAAAAGGAAAATTTTCTTTACTGAAAACAACAATCTCATCTGTAGTATTTATTGTCCGGTAACTTTTTACAAATCCACAGGCACCAGCACCAGCACCAATTACAATTATTTTTTGTGTTGGTTTTTTATAACGGATTACTTGTACCGCAGTGAATTTAAAATCGGGTTCTTTGCTTTTGGGGTCAACCAGTTTTGATGTAAGATTGTTGGCCCGGTTTAAATCATTCTGCAAAATTTTACCCCAGTGCATGGGAAGAAATACAACTCCTTTTTTTATGTCGTTGGTGTATTTTGCCTTTACCCTTACAACTCCTTGTTTACTTAAAATTTCTGTTAGATCATTATCCCCGATATTTCTTTCTTTTGCATCCTGCGGGTGTATTTCTAAAAATGATTCGCTGATATGTTGCTTCAGTTTATTTACTTTTCCCGTCTTACTCATCGTGTGCCATTGGTCACGAATACGACCAGTAGTTAAAATCAAAGGAAAACTATCATCTGGTTGTTCACTCAGGTTATTATCCGGAAATGAATGGATGATTGCTTTTTTTGATGGAGTATGAAACTGGTGATCTGTAAATAGCCGTGGCGTTCCACATCTTTTATCAGCCTTGCCTGCAGTTGAATTAATTTCTTTTGGAAATGGCCACTGAACTGATTTTTTTTCTTTTAGAATAGTATAATTTAAACCACTCACATCAATATTGGTACCACCTGTTAAAGCAGCATGTTCAGCAAATATCTCCGCCATATTTTCAAAATCAAATCCTTTGTATCCCATTTTTTTTGCAAAACGGCAAATGATTTCTGCATCCGGTATAGCCTCACCGGGGGCTTCCACAACTTTATTGAGGTAGCTGATGCGGCGCTCTGCATTCGTCATGGTACCTTCTTTTTCTGCCCATGCGGCTGCAGGTAAAACAACATCTGCATAATGCAATGTTTCGGGTTTATTACTTACATCCTGTACCA
>JAYTTM010001032.1:0-3831 GCA_043745055.1 Chitinophagaceae bacterium
ATGCGTTGTTTCATACCACCGCTATAGGTGCCGATGGGAAGCTAGGCTGCTTCAATAAAGTTCACTCCTTCCTGTAACATTTTAATTCGTTTGTGTAGGTTGGGGCCTCCCACGCATTTCATAGCTGCGATGTATTCTAAAAATTCATAGGCATTCAAGTTTGCATACACTCCAAAATCCTGCGGAAGATACCCGAGAATTTTTCTTATGAAATTGGGTTCTTTTACCATATCCTGCCCATCAAGTGTTATGGTTCCCGAACTGGGTTTGCTGATGATAGCAATAATTTTCATGAGTGTTTACTTGCCTGCACCATTGGGGCCAAGCAAGCCAAGGATGCCATTTTCAATGTTGAGGTAATAGTCGCTCAACCCGAATTTTCCTTGCTGTATTTTTTTGAAAGATGCTGAATGGACAGAATCACGCTGTAGATTTAGCTTATAATGTATAATTATTTTTAACTGTTGCCAACAGTATTTCCCAATTGGCGCAGGAAATCACTCCTGTGTCTTATTGTTGCTACTCTTTAAATCAGCAGAGCAGTTTAATTAATTCGTTCACTATTTTTCCCTGCAGCCTATTACATGTTAAATCCGTTTTTCGTCAATTACTATAATGAGGGTAATAGCCAGGGGGCGAAGGTTTTGCCGGATATTGAGTAATTGTTTTAAAAAATTGGAATAATAATGTTGAAAAAAAATATGCTCAGTCCTTGTATTGGCCCAGTAATAAATCTTAAGAGGAGTAAGGCAATCAGAAACTGAGCAGGGGAGGGCTTGCTCTATTGTTACTCCCTTTGCTCAGCTTTGATATTTGCCTTTAACTGGTTATTCAATAAAAACTTTTCTTACGGAGTATGATGAAGGTGTTTTCTTGCAATTGATATTAGGTGGTTCTGGAAAGTTAAACTATTATTTTTCAAAAGAAATATTAATGAAAGATTCTAACCTTAAGTTGCTGTTGTTATGTTTTGCCTTATCAATTATTTCAACAACTTTTACTTTTGCTTTTTTTAGGTATTCAATTCTTTTCTTTGATCCTTCAATTGATTTGCCAAAGCGCTCTTCCGAACTAAAATTTTTTAGTGAATGAAAATTTATCTTATGGTTTATAAGCTCCAATAATATTTCTTTTGCATCTTCCGGACTAAACTTTCCTTCAATTAATTTGATGGGTTCTTTTATTTTCATACTGTTTATTTTACTAGTTGGTTTTATCGGAAACAAGGCGAAAAAGATTAAGACCTGTAATAAATGTAAGTGCGCTGATTAGATGGCTAATGGTAATATCCCGCATGTAAAAAGATAGAAAAAGCCCTGTAATCAATAGCAGCATGCTCAATAAAATCTTAAATGAATTTTGCATTTTTTTATTTTTTTAGAATAGGTGTTACATCATTTATGAAAGATGTACTACGGACTCAATTGAAATTGATTTCCCATTTGCAAGAACATATTCCCTTGCTGTATGGAGATCTTGTTGTAAATCTTTGATTCTCTTTTCTCTCATTTTTGTAGCCTCTTCTCCATCGTTAGCCTCTATTTTCTTTTCATGAAATTTTATTTTCACATTAATTAATTGAGTGATAATGTCAACAGCATCCTGTGCGCTAAACTGACCATGCATAAGTTGTATGTTCATACTATTTGTTTTTAGTTTTTATTGGCCTTGCCCCAGTGAGAAGGCTGGCTTGCCATCAAATAAATAAAGGTTTTCTGTTTTGATTGTATCGATATTTTTTTCTATCGCTTTGCCCAATAATGCTACAATGTGGTTTTTATTGAAAGTATTTTCATTAACTGGTTTAAAACGACAGCGCCAGTGATCTGTGCAGAAAGTTTCTTCAAAACCCTCCGGCCAAACTTTTATTCCTCGGTTGGTAATCATGGTGAGCACTGCATCTGAACTATTTAATTGCCCGATAATATCAGCTAACTCATCAGGATTGCATCCACTCCAGTGTACAAAAACATCTACGCCAGCCAGTTCTTTATTTTTGGGCTCTTTTCTTTGATATTTGGGAAGAATCAAAGCAGCGTTTTTATCAAACCGAACTGCTTTTAACAAAGCAGGCTTTTGCCCCAGGTTATTAATTACCGCTTCGGCAAATTTATTGGTACCTACTTTTTGTTTACTGATGCCTTCCTTATAAATGTCATAAGTATGTATGCCATCCTCGATGGTTTTAAGCCAGGCGTTCTGTACTTTTTCTGCAACTGCTCCCTGTCCAATATGGTTAAGCATCATAACCGCACCCTGCAATAAGCCGGAAGGATTTGCCACGTCCTGATTTGCCCTTCTTGGTGCAGAACCATGTATGGCTTCAAACATGGCGCATTGTTCACCAATATTAGCCGAGCCTGCCAAACCTACCGAACCGGTTATTTGTGCAGCCACATCAGATAATATATCTCCATACAAATTCGGCATCACAATCACATCAAAAATTTCTGGCGTATCAGCCATTTTTGCTGCACCAATGTCAATGATCCAATGCTCATTTTCAATACCGGGATACTCCAAAGCTATCTCATCAAATACCTGGTGAAACAATCCGTCTGTTTGTTTCATAATATTGTCTTTGGTAAAACAGGTTACTTTTTTACGGCCATACTGTTTGGCATATTCAAAAGCATACCGTACTATTTTTTCGCAACCGGGGCGGCTGATCAATTTTAAACACTGTACCACTTCATCTGTTTGCTGGTGTTCAATTCCTGCATACAGGTCTTCTTCATTTTCTCTGATAATTACAATATCCATTTGTGGGTGTTTGGTTTTTACAAACGGATGAAGACTCATGCATGGCCGCACATTGGAATACAATCCTAAAAACTTACGGGTAGTTACATTCAGGCTTTTGTAGCCTCCACCCTGTGGGGTAGTGATAGGTGCTTTCAAAAAAATCTTATTCCTGCGGATAATATCCCAGGATTCTTTGGCGATACCTGCAAGGTTGCCTGCCAGGTAAACTTTTTCTCCTACTTCTATTTCATCTATTTCAATATCGGCACCTGCTGCAATAATAATTTTCATTGTAGCATCCATAATTTCAGGACCGATGCCATCACCCTTTGCAATTGTAATATTTGTCATCGTTAAATAATTTTTTGTGCAGCAAAATTGCATTGGTTTGTTTATATACTTTCATTTATCTTTATTATATAAACCATAAAATAAGTTTATGAACTTTACTTTGCATCAGCTAAAGGTTTTTATGATAGTGGTAGAAAATGAAAGCGTTACCAAGGCATCTGAAGAACTGCACATGACACAGCCCGCAGTATCTATCCAACTAAAAAACTTACAGGCTCAGTTTGATATTGCACTAACAGAAGTGGTAGGCCGAAAGTTATATATCACAGATTTTGGCCAGGAACTGTACCAGATTGCCAACAGGATTTTAAAGGAAGTGGCATCCATTAATTACCAAATCCAAAACTTCAGAGGCATGCTTTCCGGCAGGCTTAAAATCTCCGTTGCATCTACCGGAAAATATGTAATGCCCTATTATTTGAAAGGTTTTTTGCAGGCTAATCCCAATATAGATTTATTAATGGATGTAACCAACAAAACAAAAGTTATCAAAAGCCTGGAGCACAATGAAGTTGATTTTTCTTTAGTTTCTGTATTACCGGAAAAGTTGGATATAGAACAGGAAATATTGTTACCCAATAAATTGTTTTTAACAAGTGCAGCCAAGTCGGATATTGAAATTTTAAAGCAATCAAGTAAGGCTGTGTTTGACAAGCTGCCACTTATTTACCGGGAAGAAGGTTCAGGCACCAGGGTTACCATGCAGCGGTATTTTCAAAAGGCCAATATTGTGCC
>JAYTTM010001033.1:0-1016 GCA_043745055.1 Chitinophagaceae bacterium
TCACAGCGTTTAAAAGTAAAGGCATAGTTTTTTATGCTTGTGAAAACACAATGAGGGAAAAGAATGTTGCCAAAGATGCAATGATACCTGAAACTGAATATGTACCAATGGGTATTGGTGAAATAATTGAAAAAGAAGAGAAAGGCTGGAGTTATATCAAAGCAGGGTTTTAAAGAAAAGAGATAGTAAAATAAAAAATGAACAGATTTATTAGTAACGGGTTGGTGGTTTTAGTTTTACTGCTATCTATATCCGCAAAAGCACAGCACCAGGAGCTTTCAGAAAAGGCGGTAATGTATAAAGGAAAACAAAACACTACTTCAGATACAACCTCTATATTACATGCTTTTAAAGCCGGCAGTTTTCATGGGCATTTCAGGTACTTCTTTATGAGTACACAAAATCAACAAGGGCTTACTGATTATTATGCAAATGCAGCAGGTGGAGGCATAAGGTATGAAACAGCCAAATTTTATGGCTTCCAAATGGCAGTAAGCGGTTTTTATATTTTTAATATCGGCTCATCTGATTTTACAAAACCCGATTCAGCTACCGGGCAATACAATCGTTATGAAACTTCCTTGTTTGATGTAGAAGACCCCACTAATAAAAAAGATTTAGACCGGCTTGAAGAATTTTATATAAAGTATAATTTTAAAAACTCCAATATTGTTTTTGGGCGGCAATTAATCAACACCCCATTTATTAATTTACAGGATGGCCGTATGCGGCCTACAGGTGTAGAAGGCATTTGGATGGAAGTAAATGAAAGAAAGAAAACAAAAATTGAAGGTGGCTGGTTGTTTGCTATTTCTCCGAGAGCCACGGTAAAATGGTATGATGTGGGTAAATCTATTGGTGTATATACCGGTGGGGTAAATGTGGATGGAACAAAATCTCTTTATGCAAACAATATTGAAAGTAAAGCTGTGGCTGTGTTAGGCATTACAACTAACATTAATAAAAATATAAAATTGCAGGGCTGGAATATGTTTACCCAAAATGTATTTAATACT
>JAYTTM010001034.1:0-3824 GCA_043745055.1 Chitinophagaceae bacterium
CTGCCGTAAATTTTGGTTTGCCGTTTAGGCGTTCAGCCGTTTTTTCTATTCCCTAAAGGTGAATTTCAGTACTCAATTCAATCTCTGTTCTACATAATACAACAATTGTAAGTTTATAGCTTGCGAAAATTATGTGCAGAGCCTACGGCTCTCGATCAGCAGTTTCTTTAAACACAACAGGTTAAAAGCTCCCGCCACTGGCTGGATTACAAAATAGAAAAGAGCCTGGACGCTGTAATGTGCTACTAATGAAGTAGGGTCAAATTGCGGAATATCATTCTAAATAAGCAGTTTAATATTACATCAAACGGCAATGCAAGCTGGTAGTTGGAGAAGTCGGTGATGGCCTAATCATCCCAGGCAATTTTGCCATAAATCTGTTAAAAAATAAAACAGTTTTTAAATGCCGGGTATTTTTAACCAGCTAAATGTTTGATAATCAGCCATCAAAAAAATTCGCTCCTTTCTTTGTAACAGGTAAAAAAAAATATATTTATTCGATAAAGATATTATCTTTACCAACGTATTCAACACCTCCGTTTTCTGCTATCTTAAGAAAACCCCTCTTAATCATCCAATCTCCTTTCGAGCAACCAGTTAGTTATTAATTTGTAAATAGCGTTATAAATATATTGATTATCCTTAACTTTTTCTTGTGGTTTCAGAGGTAAGCAAGGCCGGAGATTTTTATCTCTGGCCATTTTTTTTTATCGAGCCTGCAGAATGGATAAAGCAAAATTACATCTTACCTTTTGAAGCCGATTTTACAGGATTGCAATAAAAAATTACTACACCCAAAAAATTGGCCGTCAGCAAAAAAAGTTGCAACTTGTTTAAACGATGAAACACCTTATTCACCTTAGTAAAGATAAAAAACTGCAAAAAATTATTGAGCTGCAGGAGCCTTACATCTTAAATAAAAGAAAACCGGTATGGCTTCATTTGTGTGCCTCCATTATGAGCCAGCAACTGAATACCAAAGTGGCGGAAGTAATTTATAAACGGTTTTTAAATCTGTATCCAAAGGCAAAACCTACCTTGCAACTGGTTGTAGATACCCCTTTCGAAACGCTTCGTAGTGTTGGTCTCAGCAATGCAAAAACCAACTATGTAAAAAATGTATGTACGTTTTTTATGTATGAAAAAATTACAGATACCCGGCTGGATAAAATGAGCAATGAAGAATTAATCAAGTATTTATCGCAAATAAAAGGGGTAGGCCAATGGACGGTTGAGATGATACTGATGTTTACCCTTGGCAGGGAAGATATATTGGCGCTGGATGATTTGGGCATACAACAAAGCATGGCTAAATTGTATAATTTAGATACATCCAACAAAAAAATATTGAAAGAAAAAATGCTGTATCATTCTGCTAAATGGAGCCCCTACAGAACCTATGCCTGTAGGTATTTATGGGGATGGAAGGACAATGTGCCGCAAACTTAATAGGAGGCTTATTGAAAGTTTGGTGATAAGTATTGCTAAATTCTCTTGTCTATGTTTAATTGGATTAGGGATTTAGAAGTTTATATTGACCACCTAAAAAACAAGGAAATACTATACACCTGAAGTTTTCTATCATGCTATCCAATTCACAATTTCCTCCAAATATTTTTTATCCGTTTCATCAAAATCATTTAGTAAAATGCTATCCACATCCAGCACGCCAGTTATTTCATTATTGCTGAATAATGGTATTACAATTTCTGATTTTGATAAACTACTGCAGGCAATATGACCGGGAAATTTTTCTACATCGGGCACTACCAATGTTTTAGCCTGTTGCCATGCACTACCACACACGCCACGGCCTTTACTAATTCGGGTACAGGCCACCGGACCCTGAAATGGCCCCAACACCAATTCATCTTTCTTTACCAAATAAAACCCCACCCACAGCCAGCCAAATTGTTCCTTTAATGCCCCACAAATATTTGCCAAATTAGCAATTAAATCAGGCTCGCTTTCTATTAAAGCTTTAATCTGTGGCAACAACGTTTGGTACTGTTCTTCTTTTGTTCCTTGAATGATTGATAAGTCTTCTGCCATGATGATTGTTTGTTTATTTTTTGCGTACAACTGCAAGGATGCTTTCACGCAAAGAAGCAAAAAAGCAAAGACGCAATGTTTGTTTTTGGTTGCATAAATAATTATTCTAAAAAAAACAAAAAAGCAAAGTAGTGTTATTTACTTTGCTTCTTTGCATCTTTGTTCTCTTTGCGTGAAATTCTAAAAGATTGTTTTAAAAAACGTCTTCATATCTGCCCAGCTCTTTTTATCTGCCGCTGCATTATATTCAATTGGCATACTGAATTTTTTTCCATTGGCAGTAGCTTCCGGATTGGTGAAAGCATGTGTAGCATTGGGATAAGCAATAAAAGTATAAGGCACTTTTACCGAATCAAGGTTGTGACGGAAATTTTTTACTTCTTCCGGGCTTACAAATTTATCAGCAGCGCCATGGCATACCAATATTTTTGCTTTGGTTGTACCAGTTGTAGCCGGCACACCTGCAAGGCCTCCGTGAAAACTAACTACCCCTTTAAAATCCATTCCCAGCTTTGCTGCAAACAAACTCATAGAACCACCAAAGCAATAACCTATACAAGCCATTTTTTTTGCATTTGCCTGCGGATATTCTTTTACTTTATTTACTGCTGCTTCAATTCTTTCCTTTGCCAATTGCGGATTACCATAAAAAGGGCCAGCCAATGCACCAGCTTCTTTTGGATCGTTACCTAATTTACCGTCTCCATAAAAATCTGCAGCAATGGCGATATAGCCCAACTTAGCAAGCATGTCTGCTCTTTTTCTTACATACGCATTACAACCCCACCACTCTGGTATCACTACAATTACAGGTCGTTTTCCTTTTAGTTTAGCATTGTATGCAACATAGCCTTTCAGATTGGTGCCATCGGCAGAAGTGTAAGACACTTCCTCGCCTTTAATAGCCCTTTTTGATTGTGCATGCACAATAGCCATAGTTGTAAATATGAGTGCTGCAAAGAATAAAATCTTTTTCATTTTTTAATTTTTTTGTAAAGTTAAAGTTTAAACATCCTATTGGGGCAAGTTGTTCGGTGGCTGGGTTATATTAAACTTGATTTACTAAAATTGTACCAGTAAAAATTTACCAGAGTTGATGGTTTTGCCGTAGATATCTTTCAAAAATCGAATCCGAAACTGATGAGGTTTTCGGTAACAAATCAGCTCATCTGCCTATTGCCTCACTAATTTCAATTCTTTAATTAAATTACTTGCACCGCCCAGTTTATCAATACACCAAAGTACATAGCGAATGTCCACACAAATGGTGCGGTTTAAATTTTTATCGAATGCAATTTTATGGCTGAGTGCTTCGTAGTTGCCATCAAAAGCAAGGCCCAATAAATTACCATTGGCATCTATTACCGGGCTACCGCTGTTACCGCCTGTAATATCATTGGTGGTTATAAAGGTAACAACAAGGTCATTTTTTCCTTTATCAATGTATTGGCCGTAATCTTTATTTTTCATCAGTTCAATTTGTTTGGCTGGCAAATCAAATTCATAATCACCTGCTACATATTTTTCTAAAATACCTTTTCCTGTACAACTATAATCGTAGGTAACTCCATCTCTTGGTTTGTAACTTTTTACATTGCCATAACTTACCCTCATGCTGAGGTTGGCATCAGGATACATTTTAGCGGCAACTGCCGGATTCATTTCTTTGATACCCTTTAAATAGCTGCGGCCAAGCTCGGCATTTTTATTGGTAAATGCTGTGTACATGGGGGCGTACTTGCTGTTATAATTTTTTACAAATCCTGCAGCAT
>JAYTTM010001035.1:0-1010 GCA_043745055.1 Chitinophagaceae bacterium
TAAAGAAAAATTTGGTGATTAACTGAACAATCCTATCTTCGCCGCCCGTTCAACAAAAACGGATGTTCATTGAAGCAGAAAAAGAGGAAGTGCGCGAGAAAAAATTTGAATAAAATTTGGTGAAGAAAATAAGACCCTTATCTTTGCAGCCCGTTAAAAAAAACGGGAGTTCTAAAACGGTTATTTAAGGCTAAAAAAGTTTGAGATTTATTCAAATAATTTTGGTTACTAAAATAAAGGTACATAACTTTGCACCCCCAATAAAAAGGGTGGCAAGTAAAGCCAAAAGATCTTTGAAAGTTTGGAAGCAACAACAGCATAAAACGTGAAGTTTTATGGTAAGGTTTACAGCAATCAAAAAAAATAACAACATATCCGACGTTAATTTCAATTTATTGAGAGTTAATAGTCAGATCAAACATCATTTACAATGGAGAGTTTGATCCTGGCTCAGGATGAACGCTAGCGGCAGGCTTAATACATGCAAGTCGTGGGGCAGCATAAGTAGCAATACTTGATGGCGACCGGCAAACGGGTGCGGAACACGTACACAACCTTCCTTCAAGCGGGGAATAGCCCAGAGAAATTTGGATTAATACCCCATAAAATATATGATAGGCATCTATAAAATATTAAAGCTTCGGCACTTGATGATGGGTGTGCGTCTGATTAGGTAGTTGGCGGGGTAACGGCCCACCAAGCCTACGATCAGTAGCTGATGTGAGAGCATGATCAGCCACACGGGCACTGAGACACGGGCCCGACTCCTACGGGAGGCAGCAGTAAGGAATATTGGTCAATGGACGCAAGTCTGAACCAGCCATGCCGCGTGAAGGATGAAGGCCCTCTGGGTTGTAAACTTCTTTTATCTGGGACGAAAAACGGGCTTTCTAGCTCACTTGACGGTACCAGAGGAATAAGCACCGGCTAACTCCGTGCCAGCAGCCGCGGTAATACGGAGGGTGCAAGCGTTATCCGGATTTACTGGGTTTAAAGGGTGCGTAGGTGGG
>JAYTTM010001036.1:0-1010 GCA_043745055.1 Chitinophagaceae bacterium
TCGCTTTTCTTTACTCCGGCCGTATCTGGCCAGTTCACTGCCATTGTATTGTCCTTCAAAATAAGTGTTGGTTAAATCGTACAGCACTATTTTGTCGCTTATGCTAAAAAGTTCGTTTGTCTTGTGCGAAAGGTGCTGCTCCAACTGGTCCTTTACACCATAGAGCCGCAAGGCACTTTCATACAGTTTGTCTTTGGTAATCTTTTGGCAGTCATACCCGGTCAGTTCGCTTACAGCGGAGTTCTCTTTTATCCACGAAGCGGTTTTTAATTCTGAGGCAGGATAGACTGCACGGCTTACAATCTGTGTAGCGGCCAGTTGTATTTGTTCTTCGGTAAAACCAGCCTCGGCCAGCACTTTACTGATACCCAGTTCTTGCAGTGTTTGATGGCATATAAACTCTGCCCCTATTTCACGAACATTACTGTGCCGCAGGGTATCGGCATCAATTTGCCTTGACGATAGGCTGTACAGCGTCAGGTCCAGCCGCTTATCTTTAATAATCCTTTTCCACAATGTTTCTACCAGATCAATTACCGCCGCATCAGTTGGTGCAAACAAGGATTGCTTATGTTCATACCTGTCTGTAAGTATCCTTGAGGTTTGGTTGAGCTGGTCAGCGGTGTAATCATCATCTATAAATCCAATGTTCAGGATGGTACGGTGGCAAACGCTTCCTTCCGCATTGCGATAGCTTTCCACCAAACGGTAGTAGGCATCCGATTGCTGTTTTTCTTTATTATATCGCAGGCTGAATTTGAAATACATCACCTGCAAAACTCAGCTAACTATCCATAAAAACCAACACCCAAAATGTCACTACAAATGAAAATAGCCCTCATACATAAGCTGTACGATTTTGATCCGTACCCCCCTACGGATAAGCGGAATGAAAAAACTTTTAAATGCATAAATTTTAACATTTGGAGGAGGAAATGCTGCAATGTGGGTTAGTATATTTCTAAAGCTGGGCACTAATGAAATTTTCTGGTTTTAAAACTCCCTCATCC
>JAYTTM010001037.1:0-3813 GCA_043745055.1 Chitinophagaceae bacterium
GCCTCCTGCATTTTACCGCTGGCTTCTATCTTCTGTAATCCGCTGTACACGCCTACTCCATGGTCTATATGCGTTACATAGTCTCCGGGTTGTAACTCCCTTAACATTTTCAACGTAAGCGCTTTATTTTTATTGAAAGCCTGCTTTACTTTGTACTTATGGTAGCGTTGAAATATCTGGTGATCGGTATAACAAACTGCTTTTAAATCATCATCAATAAAGCCTTCATGGATAGAAGTGGGCACTGGAATTACCTGTATCTCCGCTTTTAAATCTATAAAAATACTGTGCAGCCTTTCCAGCTGTTTGGGGTTTTCGGCAAACAGATAAATGTTGTATTTTTTGTTCTCGTATTCTTGCAGGTTTTTTATCAGTAAATCAAATTGCCTGTTAAACGGAGGTTGTTCTTTGGTATTAAAAACAATCTCGTTTGCTTTTGCTTTCTCATCGTCCTTCTTTCCAAAATATGCCTTTTTCCCAAACTCAATAATGTGGTGGTTTTTGATAGCTTCTTCCAACACAACAGCTTTTACAAAATCTTCAGCAGATACATTTTGCTTTTCATTCAAATCAGTATCGTAATCGGTTGTCAGTCGTCGGTCAACGGTGGTCTTCACTATTTCCAAAAACAATTCAAGATCTTCTTCCTGCTGTTCAATTTTTTCTTTGATGAACTGCCAGTCTTCAGTCCATACAACTGTATTCACCGGTAAAAATTCAAACAACGAAACCTTTTCCCCTGTTTGAAACTGTGTTTCTACATTGGGAATAATATTTACCTGCAACAACTTCCTTTCACTAAGCTGTGTTTCGGGATCAAATATGCGGATGCTATCTACCTCGTTGCCAAACAATTCTATTCGGTAAGGCTTTTCGTTGCCGAAAGAATAAATATCGAGGATACCACCACGAACTGCAAACTGCCCGGGTTCATATACAAAATCGGTTCTTTCAAAACCAAGGTCAACAAATTTTGCCAGCATACCATTTACATCCAACTCATCTGCCTGTTTTATAGCGATTATATTTTCTGAAAGAGTTTTTGAAAGCACCACTTTTTCAAACAATGCTTCGGGATGTGTAATTACAATTTTCTTATTGCCGCCTGCGGTAATCCTTGTTAAGGCCTCGGTACGCAACATTACATGGCTGCTGTTGAGCAGGGCGTAATTCTTTTTATTTTTAAAAGAAGAAGGGAAGTAAAAAAGATCCATTGCATTGGTTAAATTTTCCAATGTATTGTGAAAATAAGCAGCTTCTTCTGCATCCCGTAATATGATAATATGATTGAGCTGGCTGGTAGCTGGATGGGCAAAAACGGCTGCAACAACAAAACCAACAACACTGCCCTGCAAGCCTGAAAGATGGATTTGGTTGGGGTTAGACAATGTAATTTTATCCACTATTTTAAAACAGCGGGGGTCATTTGCATATCCATTCATCAACACATCTACATTCATCCGTTTTGCAAAGATAGGAGAAGAAAAAAGTAAATGCTGCATCTTTGCAACAGGTAACAACATATTATTATGTTCAACAGTATTGTTTTCTCACTTTAAAAATATTTACATTCGGGTTAAAACTGGCCGCAGCTCGTCCGATTATAATTTAAATCTATGAAAAACATTGTTCAAGGTATCCTGCTTTTTTTTATTCAATTGTCTTCAATTACCAGTATTGCACAGGATATAAAACCAGTTCAATTTGCCAATGGCAATTTTAAAACTAATACAAATATTGTCAATGGGTTATTTAAAAACGAGGATATACGTTTAGCCAGGTACAATGATGTTTACTACGTGTTGGTTCAGTTCAGCCAATTGCCTTCTGCGGCCACAAAACAACGGCTGGAACAGGAAGGAATTTTACTGGATGCTTACTTGCCGGGCAATGCTTATCTGGCAATTATTAAAAATAATTTTGATTTCAGAAAAGCAAAATCTTTTCAGCTGATTGCTATCAATTCCGTTCCTGCTTTCTATAAAATTGATCAAAAATTAATTGAATTTAAGGAGCCTGCCGATAAAGAACAGACGTACAATATGGCAGTTACATTTTATCAATCCATTGATAAAAAACTGGTTAAGGCGGCATTGCTGCAAATGGGCGCAGTTATAGCCAGCACCAGGTTTGATGCCGGTAACAGTATTTTTATACAGGTAAATACTGCCATCGTTGATGCCATTGCATCGCTGCCATTTGTAAGCAGCATTAGTTTAGAAACTTTAAAAGACAAAACCCTAAATTACAATGATATTGCTGCACATGGTATCAGTGGCCTCAATGCCCTGAATGGAAAAAATCTGAATGGAAAAAATGTAACCATTGGCATGGGTGATAATGCCGATATATCTACCCATATTGATTTTGCAGGCAGACTAATTAACAGAACTTCCACTACACCTCAAAACCACGGTACACATACTTCGGGCACCGCAGCGGGTGCAGGTATTATCAACGTTAAAAATCATGGAATGGCTCCGAGAGCCACCATTATCAGCCAGTATTTTAGCGATGTCATTGTAAACACACCAGCCTATATTACAGATTACAATATGGTACTTAGCAACAACTCTTATCATGCTGCAGAGACGGGTTGTGTTGGCGAAGGCCAGTACAATGTTTTAAGCAATTTTGCTGATAGGCAACTTGGGCAAAACAAAGAAGTTTTGCACGTTTTTGCAGCTGGTAATGATGGTGCCAATGCGTGCACTCCTTACCCTGCAAGTTTTGGTACTATTAAATCTGGCTGGCAAACAGCCAAAAATGTATTGACTGTAGGCGCTATTAAAACGCAGGATTATACAAATGCCTCTTTTAGCAGCCGTGGCCCGGTAAAAGACGGCAGAATTAAACCCGAGATTACAAGTGGTGGTTTAAATGTTTTATCAACAAATGCCTACAATAATTATGGTTATAGCACAGGCACCAGCATGGCCTGCCCGGCAGTAACGGGTGCTATGGCTTTAATGTATGAACGCTATCGCCAGTTGAATGGCGGCGCCAATCCCAGTGCTGCGTTGATGAAAGCATTAGTATGCAATACTGCAGAAGACCTTGGCAATGCAGGCCCGGATTATACTTTTGGCTTTGGCATGCTCAACGCCAGGCGGGCCGTAGAAGCCATTGAAAACAACCGGTATATTTCTAGCAGTGTCACCAATAATAACATTACCAATCATAGTATTTCTGTTCCGGCCAATACAAAAAAGTTGAAGATTATGTTGTATTGGGCAGATTCAGCCGCAGCCGTAAATGCTGGCGCAGCCCTGGTTAACGACCTCGATTTAATTGTAGTGGAACCAACTGCTACTGTGCACCGCCCATTAATTTTAAGTGCTGTACCTGCCAATGTAAACAATGTTGCTGTTGAAGGACAGGACCATACCAATAATATAGAACAGGTAGTAATTGATAACCCTCCCGCCGGCCTTTATACCATTAATATTTATGGATATACCATTCCCTTTGGCAGCCAGGATTATGTAATTAGTTATGAAATTGTTGGGGCAGGTGTGACCGTTGAATATCCTTTTGGCGGAGAAACACTGGTACCGGGTGAAACTGAAAGCATCCGCTGGAATGCTGCCGGCGATGATGCCAATACATTTACAATTGATTACTCAACCGATAATGGCAGTAACTGGATTTTGATTAACAATAATATTGCCGCCAACGCCAGAATTTATAATTGGGTAGTGCCTGCAACCGTTACCAACAATGCATTAATAAGAGTGAGCAGAAACAGCTCTTCATTAACAGATAAATCAGATTTTAATTTTAGTGTGATAGGACAGCCAGCTGTAACTGCCA
>JAYTTM010001038.1:0-1008 GCA_043745055.1 Chitinophagaceae bacterium
CCACCAGTAGCCGCTGTAAAAAAAATAATTGACGAAGGCAGGCTCGGAAAAATAATGAGTGTTCAACTCAATTGCTTCTGGAACAGAAACCCAGACTATTACAAGAATTCCTGGAAGGGAACGTTGAAATTAGACGGTGGAACATTGTACACACAGTTTAGCCATTTTATTGATTTGCTTTATTGGATGATTGGGGACATAAAAGAAACCAAAGCTTTTATGGGAAATTTTAACCACCATGGCATTATTGAGTTTGAAGATACAGGTGCAGTGATACTGGAGTTTTACAATGGAGCAATTGGTACTATTAATTATACGGTAAATAGCTATAGCAAAAATATGGAAGGTTCGCTTACATTATTTGGAGATAAAGGAACAGTAAAAATTGGCGGGCAATATCTAAACGAACTGGAATACCAGGATATTGATGGCTATACTATTGAGAATTTACCTGAAGGTAATAAACCCAACAATTACGGTAAGTATCTTGGTTCAATGAGCAATCATGATAAGGTATATGATAATTTAATAGAGGTTTTAAATAATAACGCTACTATTACCACTAGTTCGTTTGAGGGATTGAAAACAGTGGAAATAATTGAAAAAATATACAAATCTGCAGTAAGAGTATAGTTGATCGTAAATATATTATTATCCGTTTTGTACATTATAAAGTGGGAAGATACTAACTGAGCATGCTTTTTAATTCATTCGAATTTCTTGTTTTTTTTGTAGCTACAACCGTGCTGTATTTTTTATTTCCGTATAAAGGCAGGTGGTTGTTGCTTCTGCTGGCTTCCTGTTTTTTTTATATGTTCTTTAAGCCGGTGTATATTTTAATACTGGCCTTTACTATTGTTATTGATTATGCAGCAGGGATACTTATTGAAAATACAAACGATAAAAAAAGAAAAAAACAATTCCTGATAGCAAGCCTGGTGGTCAATATTGGGGTACTTGCAATTTTCAAATACTACAATTTTTTAAATGATCAAATAACTGGATTAG
>JAYTTM010001039.1:0-3809 GCA_043745055.1 Chitinophagaceae bacterium
CAATACAGCAGGACTGGTTAAATCATTGATGGCTACTACATCAATACCCTGCATGTTATAGATTTGACGAAACACCAAACGGCCGATGCGGCCAAATCCATTGATAGCAACTTTAACTGAACTCATAGTTGAAATGTTTTTAATTTTTTAAACGGGGCAAAGGTAATGATAAGTAACCTAAAAAAATTCCGTATTTCCTTATTGAACTTCGCTTGTAAAACATACTCCTTTTATTGGTTATAATTGCTTCGTGGCGGTTTACACGTAGTTATTAAAACCCGATCTGTAAGATTTTTAATGCCATATTTTAAGTGCTTGCAGAGGCTAAGGTGGAATAATTATTCTGTTTTAAACAGTTTTGCATCTACTGGTTTGTTGATTTCAATTTTATCAAAAGTAGTACAGTCAGCAGCCCTGCCTTGTACCGCATGATTTTTTGTTTCAATGTTGTGGGCGAACAAAATTCCATCTACGGCTTTATAATCCGCATATATAGTAAACATTTCCGTTTCAGTTTTACCAGCTCCAGCAGGACCTCTGCCACCAGCTTTTGCAGAAGATTGTGTTATTAAAAAGGTAGTGGCATCAATCCAGTATTTAATCTCTTTACCAGCTTTGGTGGTAAGCTTTATTTTATAACAAGTGTTTCCTTCAACCGTATCTTTTCCTAATAGTTCTGTTGTATTTCCTTTTGCAACATAGTCTACTAATGGCCCTGCAATATCCAGTTCTGTTTGCATACCCGTCAGGGCTTCATCGGGCATTTTGGCGGGCGTAGGCGAGCGCATGGGAATAAACGACCAGGCTTCTTTTTCGGTTACCAGCATAAAGCCATTGGTACCGCCCATTTCAAATTCTGTACGGCTTAATTTACCTTGCTCTTTGGTTATTTTTACTGCCACTTCATTGCCCATCATTTCACGGCTGCCCTCCATGTAAATAGATGTAATGGCCAACAGTTTATCTTTTCCGCCACGGGCTTTTTCATATTTTTCAATCACGTCATCAACTGTTGGTCCGCTTACAAATTGCACTGCAACTAAAAATATAATTAGCAGTCCAAATAAAACTAAGTTTCCCATGTAACTAATTTTTAATGATGAATGTAGGTGAAAAAATGACACTGTAAAAGTAGTTGATATGGTACTATCAGATATGGGATACTTGCCCTTTTTACAAATAAATACTAACAGCCAAGCAGCTTACATTTGTGTACAATCAAAAAAGCTTTCATCATGATTCAAAAAATTAGGGGCAAGGTTGTTGACATTCTCAACAGAAATATATGGGATGCAGAAGTAGTATTTGATAATGTAAATATTATTTCCATCACACCAACAACTATACCAGCCAATACTCCTGTAAACTATATTCTGCCGGGATTTATCGACAGCCATGTACACATTGAAAGCAGCATGCTGGTGCCAGCTGAATTTGCAAAACTGGCAGTAGTGCATGGCACCGTAGCAACCATCAGCGATCCGCATGAAATAGCCAATGTCTGCGGTATAGAAGGCGTGGAGTTTATGATTGAAAATGGCAATACGGTTCCATTCAAATTTAATTTTGGTGCACCCAGTTGCGTGCCTGCAACGGTTTTTGAAACTGCCGGAGCAGCATTAGATGCGGCTGCTGTAGATGCCTTGCTGCAGAAAAAAGAGATTTTGTATTTGAGTGAGATGATGAACGTCCCCGGCGTATTATTTAATGATGGTGAAGTGATGGCGAAAATAGCATCTGCAAGAAAATATAACAAGCCGGTAGATGGTCATGCACCGGGATTGAGAGGTGCCGATGCGAAGAAATATATTGATGCAGGCATTAGTACCGATCATGAATGTTTTACTGCTGAGGAGGCATTGGAGAAACTTCAATATGGAATGAAAATTTTGATAAGAGAAGGGAGCGCTGCCAAAAATTTTGATGCCCTGATTGATCTGATGCATGACCATTATAAAAACATGATGTTTTGCAGCGATGACAAACATCCGGATAGCCTGGTAGATGGACATATTAACCAACTATGTGCAAGAGCCGTCGCAAAAGGTATTGATGTTTTTAAAGTTTTGCAGGCAGCTTGCATCAATCCTGTACTACACTATAAGATGAAAGTAGGTTTGCTGCAAAAAGGTGATGCAGCTGATTTTATTGTGGTAGAAGACCTTATTGATTTTAACGTAAATCAAACTTACGTTAACGGGCAACTGGTAGCAGAAAATGGTAAGTCGTTCATTGAAACAAAACCGTGTGGCATTATTAACCAATTTAGTTGTATTGAAAAAATGGTGACCGATTTTGAAGTACTGCACAATGGTGAAAAAGAAATTTTTGTAATTGAAGCATTGGAGGGCCAGCTAATAACCAATAAAATAATGGCAATACCCATAATTGAAGATGGAAGAATAGTAAGTGACATTGCAAATGATGTTTTAAAAATTGTAGTAGTTAACAGGTATAAAAATGCACCCGTTGCAAAAGCCTTTGTAAAAAACTTTGGCTTAAAACAAGGTGCCATTGCAAGTACGGTAGCGCACGATAGTCATAATATTATAGCAGTAGGTGTAGATGATGAAAGTATTTGCCATGCCATAAACCTTGTTATAAAAGCGCAAGGAGGAATAAGTTGCTCCAAAGCCTCCCCTGCGGGGAGGTTGGAGGGGGTTGTTTTACCTTTACCAGTTGCCGGTTTAATGAGTAATGAAGACGGATACAAAGTAGCCGCTGATTATACGGCCATTGATAAAATGACGAAGGAATCTTTACGATCTACGCTGGCAGCACCTTTTATGACCTTGTCTTTTATGGCCCTGTTGGTGATACCACATTTAAAGTTGAGTGATTTGGGTTTGTTTGATGGGGATGGGTTTAAGTTTGTTGATAAAATCTAATAGCTCTTTTTCTCAATTAATGAATACGCTATCGATGATGCAGCTGAAAGTATAAGACTGAAAATTAAAGCCCACCAAAAACCATCTATTCGTATGCCATCCATTAATTTATCGGCCAAAAGGATGATAAGCGCATTTATTACAAATAAAAACAAGCCCAAAGTTATAATAGTGACGGGTAAAGTAAACAGTACTAAGATTGGTTTAATAAATGTATTCAGCAATGCAAGCACTAATGCAAGTATCAGCGCATCAATAAAATTGGGGATGTGTACACCTTTTAAAATTATACTTAAGCCATAAGCTACTGCTGCTGTTATAAAAAGGCGGATGAGGAAGTTCATGATGGTTGTTTTTAAAATGATAAATTAAATACTTGCTTTGTAAGGTAATGTTATTTAATATATTTGAAACAAAAAAAATGGGTGCATTTAAAATTGTCGCAATGTATTAAAGGGTTGTCAACCTTCATAAAAGAGTTTTTAAGTTGAAGCAGGCTTTTGAAAGGTTGACAACCCTTACGACAATTTTAAATGCACCCAAAAAAATCTTTTTATAGGTAGTACAGCCATAAGCTTTGCTGATAAAAAATTACGATCCAAACTGTACTCCATTTTTAATGCGGCTGATTAATAAACTGTAGGCATTGCGTATCAGTCTGTCTGCAACCTGTTCTCTTGAAGGTGGTTGCTGGTTGCTATTATTGTTTATCCTATTCCAGTCTTCGGGTAGTAATGCTCTACTATCACCCGTATAAGTGGCCGTAACAATTCGCCAGTCATCATTGCCCGGAAAACGATCGTACAGTAAATTATTGCCAGTTGCCAGGTCGTAAATACGGCATTCCAGTGTTGCCCTGCTTTGCATATACCTTGTGTTTGTAAATACAGTGGCATATACCGTTTGATAAATTGGTTTAGG
>JAYTTM010001040.1:0-14298 GCA_043745055.1 Chitinophagaceae bacterium
AGAAGAACTCAAAACAGATCTGCCTCCAGCTATTGAAAACATTAAGGCAGACAGGCTGGAAGGTCCCAAAATATTAGGTAAAATTGAATTGCCGGTTGATAGTGACACCAGGCCTAAAAGAGATACAGAAGATAAACGCAAACGCAAACGCATTCCGCTGGAACGTAAGGGCAGTGCACCTGGTGGCCAGCCGTCAACTGGCACACAGCCCAACAGGCCCGGTGGAGGATTTGATCCCAACCGCAACAGACCTGGAGCTCCAGGTTCATCCAATATGAACCGTCCTTCAGGAGGTACTGGTGGATCTAACATGAACCGTTCAGCTGGAGGTGGCCAGGGTGGTGCATCCACCAACAGACCAGGTGGGGCTTCTGGTGGTAACAGAGGTGATGGAAGATTTAGCCGCCAGCCAGCGCCTGCGGTGCGTAAGGAAGGCAGGGAAATTGATGCAAAAGAAATTCAGGATAAAATAAAAGAAACGCAGGCCAAATTATCTGGTGGTGGTGGAAGGGGCAAAAGCCTTAAAGCAAAATACCGTAAGGCAAAAAGAGATGAACAGTCCGAACAAAGAGCTGGGTCCGGAGAAGAAAGCAACAAATTACAGGTTACAGAATTTATATCAGTAAGTGAACTCGCCGGTTTGATGGAGGTGAGTTTTGCGGACGTTATTAGCAAATGTATGAACCTTGGCATAATGGTATCTATCAATCAACGCCTGGAGGCAGATGTGATAGAACTGGTTGCCAGCGAATTTAATTTTGAAGTAGAATTTATTGGGGTGGAAGATGCAGCCGAACTGGAAGAGGATGATGACGAGGATACAGAAGAAGAAAAGAAACCACGAGCACCCATAGTAACCATCATGGGTCACGTTGATCATGGTAAAACATCTTTACTCGATCATATCCGCAATACTAATGTAATTGCAGGCGAGGCAGGTGGTATTACCCAGCACATTGGTGCGTACGAAGTAAAACTTAAAGATGGTAAATCCATTACATTCCTTGATACACCGGGTCACGAAGCATTTACGGCCATGCGTGCAAGGGGTGCAAAAGTTACCGACGTTGCCGTAATTGTAATAGCAGCAGATGATGCAGTAATGCCTCAGACAAAAGAGGCTATCTCACATGCGCAGGCAGCAAACGTACCGATGATTTTTGCCATCAATAAAATAGACAGGGATGGATCTAACCCCGAAAAAATTAAGGAACAGTTAGCCTCCATGAATATATTGGTTGAAAGCTGGGGGGGTAAATTCCAAAGCCAGGAAATAAGCGCCAAGCAGGGTTTAAATATTGATTTATTGATGGAAAAAATATTGCTGGAAGCTGAAATTCTTGAGCTGAAAGCAAATCCTGAGAAACCAGCAAGCGGCACTGTAATTGAAGCATCGTTGGATAAAGGGCGTGGATATGTAGCTACTATTTTGGTACAGAATGGTACACTAAAATTGGGCGATATGATTGTATCGGGCCAATACTTTGGAAAGGTAAAAGCCATGTACAATGAAAGAAACAGTCGTTCAGAAAAAGCACCGCCATCAGCCCCGGTACTAATACTTGGATTAAATGGTGCACCGCAAGCCGGCGAAACCTTTAAAGTATATGCTGATGAAAGTGAGGCAAGAGAAAAAGCTTACCAACGTGGTCAGATTTTGAGAGAGCAGGGTATGAGAGCAAGGAAACACATTACATTAGATGAAATTGGCCGCAGATTGGCATTGGGTAATTTTAAAGAATTGAATGTAATTATTAAAGGTGATGTGGATGGATCGGTTGAAGCTTTGAGTGATTCATTACAAAAATTAAGTACCGAAGAAATTGTAGTAAAAGTAATTCATAAGGCGGTGGGTGCTATCACAGAAAGTGATGTTACATTGGCCAATGCATCGGATGCAATTATTATAGGCTTTAATGTGCGTCCTTCTATACAAGCTGCAAGACTTGCAGAAAATGAATCTATCCAGATTAAATTATATTCTATCATTTACAATGCAATTGAAGAAATCAGGAGTGCAATGGAAGGTATGATGGAACCAGGTATTGAAGAGAAAATTCTGGCCAACGTGGAGGTAAAGGAAACGTATAAGTTTGATAAGGCAACAGTTGCAGGATGTATTGTAATTGAAGGTAAAATATCCAGGAACAATAGGATTAGGCTGGTAAGAGATGGTATTGTAATTTACACAGGTGAGTTGGGCAGCTTAAAGCGTTATAAAGATGACGTGAAGGAAGTAACCAACAATATGGAGTGCGGTTTAACCATTAAAAATTATGCTAACCTGGAAGTAGGTGATATTGTGGAAGCTTTTGAAGAAGTTGAAGTAAAAAGAACCTTATAAGTACAAAGTAAAAGGGAGTGATTTATTACCCCGCTACAAACATTTGTTAAATACGATAGGCAGATGATTTCATAGTATTTCATCTGCCTTATTTTTGAAAATAATTTGTTGGAATGAAAAAAATTAGTGCATTAGCTATCTTAAATTTTCTGTTCTTAATTTCCCTTGCTCAACCGAAAAAGTTAGTGGCAGACAGGATTATTGCTATCGTAGGTGATAAGATAGTTTTAAAAAGTGACATCGATAATACTATCCTTGATATGCAGCGCCAGGGAATAGAAGTGCCATCTAATGCAAGGTGCTTATCGCTTGAACAGGCCATGGGCATAAAGGCACTTGTATTGCAGGCCGAAAAGGATTCACTCCCCATTACTGATGAAGAAATTTCTGCTCAAATTGATAACCAGATCAGGGGGTTTATCAACCAATATGGATCCAAGGAAAAACTGGAAGAAATTTCCGGCAGAACGTTATACCAGTTAAAGGAAGATTTTAAAGATGGTTTCAGAGAAAGAAAGCTGGCAGGTGATATGCGTAACAAGATTTTAGAAAACACACGGATTACACCCAATGAAGTAAAAGTTTATTTTGATAAATTGCCAAAAGACAGCCTGCCTTATTATGAAAGTGAGTTGGAGATTGGCCAGATTGTAAGCTATCCCAAACCTGGCCGGGATGCGGAAGAATATTCTCTGGATCAGCTAAAAGAATTTAAACTACAGCTGGAAAGTGGTAAAAAAGATTTTTGTACGCTGGCAGCTGTTTACTCCGATGATCCGGGAAGTAAGGATAAATGTGGCCGTTATGAATTAAACAGGAACGAGAAACAATGGGATCCGGCTTTTTTAAGTAAGGCATTCTCTTTAAAAGAAGGTCAGATTTCAGTTCCATTTAAAAGTAAATTCGGTTATCACATTATACAGATGATGAACCGGGCAGGTGACGACGCAGTAGTAAGGCACATACTCAAAGTACCGCAGATTACAAAGACAGAAATAAATGCATCGATATCCAAATTAGATACCGTACGATCAAGATTGATAGCCGGAACCATACAGTTTGGTGAAGCAGTTTCAAAGTTCAGTGATGATGAATCAAGCAAGTTTACCGGTGGACGAAAGTCAAATAATGAGGGTAGTACTTACATCACCATCGATCAGTTAGACAAAGACCTGGTATTAATGATGAAAGATTTACGTGTAGGCCAATATTCACAGCCAACTGAGTTTACTGATGAAAGAGCCAAAAAAGGTGTAAGGATTATCTATCTACTAAGTAAAACAGAACCACACCGGGAAAATATTAAAGATGATTACAGTAAAATTGCACAACGGGCTTTAGAAGAAAAAAAGAACAATGCCCTTGAAACTTGGTTTAATGAAAAAATACCTACCTATTATATTAAAGTGGATGAAGAATTTAAAAAATGCCAGGAGATGAAGAAGTGGGTTACATCACCCGACGTAACTGTTAAAAAAAATTGATAGAAAATAATTTCAAGCAAAAATGTTCCGGCGATTTACCTCCCGGAACATTTTTAGTTTAATACATACCAAAACTGCTTTTTCTCAGAAAATAAAAATAAATATATAGAAGTACCGATAAATATCTATCAGCAATGAAGGTTCAATATTGTAATTTTGTTGATGGTTTAAAATTGAATCGGCTTGAATTTTTAAATTGCCTTAACGGCAAAAAACAATCATTACATTGATAGACAAAAAACAATTAAAGCAGGAACAGCAAACCATATTAGTTGGTGTTGTAACACCCGGTCAGTCTTCAGAACAACTAAATGAATATCTGGACGAACTGGCTTTTTTATCAGAAACTGCAGGTGTGATTCCCGTAAAAAGATTTATTCAAAAATTGCCTCATCCCGATAGCAGAACATTTGTTGGTAAGGGAAAACTGGAAGAAATAAGGCAATATCTTATCAGCCATAAAGCGGTAGAACTGGTGGTATTTGATGATGAACTAACCGGATCTCAAATTCAAAATATCGAAAAGGAACTCGGTGTAAAAACCATTGACCGCAGCGATTTAATCCTGGATATTTTTGCAAGCCGTGCACAAACTGCCCAGGCAAAAACCCAGGTAGAGCTGGCTCAATACCAATACATCCTCCCCCGTTTAAAAGGTATGTGGAAGCATCTGGAAAGACAAGGTGGTGGCGTAGGTACAAGAGGACCGGGAGAAACAGAAATTGAAACAGACAGGCGTATTGTAAAGGATAAAATTAGCTTGTTACGCAAAAGGCTGGCAGAGATAGATAAACAATCTTTTACCCAACGAAAAGAGCGGGGAGAATTTATCAGGGTATCATTGGTGGGTTATACCAATGTAGGTAAGTCAACCATTATGAACCTGTTGAGTAAAAGTGATGTATTTGCAGAAAATAAACTATTTGCTACCCTCGATACCACTACCCGTAAAATAGTATTTGAACAAACGCCTTTTTTGCTAAGCGATACGGTTGGGTTTATTCGCAAATTGCCCCATCACCTGGTGGAGAGTTTTAAAAGCACATTGGATGAAGTAAGAGAAGCAGATATTTTATTGCATGTAGTTGATATTTCTCATCCGCAATACGAAGAGCAGGTAGATGTAGTAAACAAAACTCTAGCCGAGTTAGGGGCAAAAGACAGGTCCACCGTTACCATTTTTAATAAAATGGATAAATACGAAAAAGATACCTTTGATCAATGGCTGGACGATGAAGTAAAAGTTGAATTACTCGGCGACTTAAAACAAAGATGGCAGGATGAAACAAAAGATAACTGTGTTTTTATATCCGCCGTTGAAAAGACAAACATTGATTTATTGCGCCAAACAATATTAAATAAGGTGAGGGAAATGTACCGCATTCGTTATCCATACAAAGCCGAATATTTTTATTAAGCAATGGAGAAACCAAGTTGAAAAAATAGGTGAGTTCATTATACTAATTACTTAATGAATAAAAAAAAGCTGGAATATTGGGCAGATGGTAGAAAAGAAATCAACCTGGCATAAAATAGCGGAGCATGAAAATGAATTGACATTTAATTCCTGTAATCTGTTACAGATTGAAATTGCAGGAAAGCAGGTTTGCCTCTCAAGGTACAAAGAGCAAATAGTTGCATTTACTGCAAAATGCCCCCATGCAGGCGGCAGCCTGGTTAATGGCTACCTTGATGCACTGGGAAATATAGTTTGTCCGCTGCACAGATATAAGTTTAGCATACAAAATGGCAGAAATACCAGTGGTGAAGGGTACTTTTTAAAACGTTTTCCTTTAGAGATAAATAGCGAAGGCATTTTTATAAGTTTAGAAGAAAATAAAAGTTTTTTTTAAATGGGGTTGGTTTAAAATACGAAAAGCCCTATTTTTGCCCTCCAATAAAAAAATACTCCTCCTTAGCTCAGTTGGTTAGAGCATCTGACTGTTAATCAGAGGGTCTCCCGTTCAAGTCGGGAAGGGGGAGCTTCACAATCAAGCAGTTATGATTAAATCATAGCTGCTTTTTTAATTATGTAACCTTAAATGTGACCTCAATAGTAGATAAGAAAAGATAATAGGAAAGCAAGAAAAGAAGATAGAAATCAATGTTGAGAGAACAAAAGCCTACATCATAGCTTTATGCTTAGAACAGTTATCTTAACTGCCGGGTAACAATGTCATATTGTAAACTTTAGTTTAAGTTTTCAATATGCTTTAGCATACGTTCAAATGACTTTAGTCACTGTATTCAACCTATGGGTTTTTAACCCATAGTATTTGAGTTTTTAATATAATAATACTTATAATTTCATCCTCTGTATCCTGACTGCATTTAATATTGCCAATAAAGCAACTCCAACATCAGCAATAACTGCTTCCCATAAAGTAGCAATTCCTCCGGCTCCAAGTATCAATACTATTACTTTTATAACCATTGCCAAAGTAATATTTTGCCAAACAATACTCCTGGTTATTTTACCAATTTTGATAGCAGTAACAATTTTTGACGGCTGGTCGTTTTGAATTACGATGTCTGCGGTTTCAATTGTTGCATCACTGCCTAATCCTCCCATTGCAATTCCTGCATCTGCCAATGCCACTACCGGAGCATCGTTCACGCCATCTCCTACAAATGCAATTCGCTTTCCTTTGTTTTTTAAAGCCTGTACTTTTTCTACTTTGCCCTCTGGTAATAAATCGCCGTAAGCATTATCAATACCCAATTGTTTTGCCACTTTATCAACAACACCCTGCTTATCTCCTGAAAGCATAACTGTTTGAATATTGAGTTTGTGCATTTCTTCAATGGCTTGCTTTGCATCTTCTTTAATTTCATCGGCAATAGTTATGTAGCCTGCATATTTTTCATTTACTGCCACTACTACGATTGTATCAACAAGCGTTTCTACTTCTTCTGGATAGTCAATATTGAATTTTTTCATCAATTTCAAATTACCTGCTATAACAGTTTTTCCGTCAACCGTTCCTTTTAAACCATGCCCTGAAATTTCTTCTACATTTTCAACCTTCACATCTTTAATAATATCTCCGGCATATTCTGCCACTGCCTTTGCAATGCGAGGGGTTGACTAGCTTTCTATTGCTGCAGTGAGTTTTAGTAATTCGTCTTTTGACCTCACCCCCGACCCCTCACCAAAAGAGAGGGGAGAAAGAACAATATCCTGAACTTTAAAAACACCTTTTGTAAGTGTTCCTGTTTTATCCATTACAATGGCATTTACTTTTGTAACAACATCTAAAAAGTTAGAGCCTTTAAAAAGTATTCCACTTTTTGATGCCAAGCCAATTCCGCCAAAATACCCCAACGGAATAGATACCACCAATGCACAAGGGCAACTGATAACGAGGAAAACCAATGCCCTGTAAAACCATGTATTGAAAATGTAATCATCCACAAAAAAATAAGGCACCAAACAAACGGCTAATGCCAATACAAAAACAATAGGAGTGTAAACTTTTGCAAACTTGCTAATGAATAATTGTGTTTGAGATTTACGGGCTGTTGCATCCTGTACCAATTCAAGGATCTTACTCAGCTTACTGTCTTTAAATAATGCTTTTACTTTTACTTCAGAAACCTTATCAAGATTTATCATCCCTGCAAGAACGGCTTCGCCTTTTCTTTTTGTATCTGGTTTGCTTTCGCCGGTAAGTGCTGCTGTGTTGAATGTAGCTGCATCAGAATTTAATTCGCCATCTAATGCTACTTTTTCACCCGGTTTTACCAGTATCACTTCATCAATTTGAATTTCGTTTGGATGAATAACCTGTGCAGTGCCGTTTCTTAAAACATTTACTTCATCGGGGCGAATATCTAGCAAAGCTTTGATACTTCTTTTTGCTCTATTAACGGCTGCATTCTGGAACCATTCGCCAATGGAATAAAAAACCATTACTGCCACACCTTCGCTATATGAGCCAATTGCAAATGCACCAATTGTTGCAACACTCATTAGGAAAAACTCATTGAAAAAATCAAATCGTTTTGCCTTCCTGAATGCCATGTATAGCACATTGTAACCTGCAAGCAAATATGCTGCAATAAAAAATTATTAAATCAAAAGGGAAGGGTGACTTGTAATTGAAACCAAATTCAAGTGTCAGCATTATGGCCAATATTACCAGTGATAACAATAAAGGCCAATGACTTTTCCAGCCTGCTTCTTCCACAGTACCGTGGTCGTGTCCATCATTATCCGTATGGATTTCCTGCTGCTTTGGTATAACCTTTTTATCATTTGCGCCGCAGCAATCTTCTTGTTTATCTTTTTTTGAATTACTCATGTTTGTTTATTATGAAATAAAAAATGATATGATACCTGTTATAATTAAAGTCCATCCTGTAATGATACCCGCTTTATGTTCCAATGAGTGCCAGTTGAGTTTTAATATTCCTTTGTATGCAAGCCTTACCCATACTACCATACCTGTAACGGATATAATAAGATATAAGCAAGCAATAGTAGCTACAGCCCACCAACCCTTTGTGCCTGCCATTAAAAAATAAGCTTCAATTTCAAGACATGGGGAAAGAAACATTGCCACAACCAAAGCCATTATTATTTTAAGTTTTGATAAGGATGGTTTTGGTGTTTTGTGTAAATGAAAATGTTTATGCCTGTGATGCTGATAAATGAAAAATATGCCCAATGCAACCAATGTAGCAGGTGCTATAAAATGCGTAAAGTATTGGATCTTATTTGATAGTTGTAAGCCCAGCAATCCTAAAATCACTCCTATTATTATTGTACTTAGAGCATGGGCAAGACCTGATAAAATAGTAACCTGTGTTACTTCTTTTATCGTCCAGTTCTCTTTTTTGCCGATAGAAAGAACAGGCAGCCAATGGCTGGGTATTACTGCATGCAGCAAGCTGAGTAAAATACTGCCTATTAATATTTGATTCATGCTATTTATAATTCATGATAATTGGTTGAGCTAAAAAATAGCAATAAAAAAGTGCAGAACAAATAATTTGTCCGCACTTAATAATATTCAAAAGAATGTAGTTTTTAAATCATTGCAGCCAATGCCATCAAAGATGAAAGCATTACTACACATTTCCAGCAATTCAGTCTGTTCATTTTTTTTTATTTAGATTGTAAAAATACATTGTATTTAATTTACTTGCTGTTAAAATTCTCAACTTATTTAAACTGAAAATACAGTAAAGCTATTGCTGCTGCTGTCATTAATATTAATGTTATCAACCCTAAAATATTTGATAATTTCCTGTTGGTAAATTCCCCCATTATTTTTTTATTGTTACAAATATGCAGTATGACAACTATCATTACTGGTGAGGTAACCCCATATAAGATAGCAGTGTAAAGCAAAGCTTTAATTGGGCTGATGCCTAAAAAATGTAATAACAATCCGACAATCAATGAAATGATGATAGTAATATAAAACCCTTTAGCCTCATGAAATTTTTTGTCAAGCCCCTGCTTAAGATTAAAAGTTTCGGCTAAAATATAAGATAAGGAGCCTGCTAATACAGGAATAGCAAGAAAACCTGTACCGATTACACCTATTGCAAAAAGCCAATAAGTTAACTTACCTGCTAAAGGTTCTAATGCCATTGCAGCCTGCTCAACAGTGTCAATTTGTGTAACTCCTCCTCTATTTAATACAGACCCTGCAGTAAGAATAATAAAGAACATTACTAAGACAGAAAAGAACATTCCAAATATCACATCTCCTTGCATCTTGCCCATGAAATGTTTATTAACTACAACTCTATGTTTAGCATGTTCAACTTCTTCTGCTTCCATAGTAGTTTGCCAAAAAAACAGGTAGGGGGAAATTGTAGTGCCAAGAATTGCCACAAGGATGCCGATAAATTCTTTATTGAAATGTATAGTTGGGATAAATGTATGACGCAATACATTCATCCAATCTTGCTTTACTAAAAAAGGCACAAGTATGTAAAGCAGTAAAACAAGACATAACCATTTTAAAATTGATGCTATTTGTTGATAGGAATATTTAATAATCACTACTATCAGTATGCCTGTAAAAATAATACTGAATAAAAATGGCTGTACACCTGGTACAAGTAAATGAGCAACTGAACCCATAGCAGCTATATCAGCTCCTATATTTAATACAATAGCAGGAAAGCTGAACAATAACATTAAATACAGAATAGATTTAGGGTAATGATTTCTGATATTGCCTGTTAACCCTTTGGTGGTAACAATTCCAATTCGGGCACACATTTCCTGAATGGCTGCCATTAATGGAAACGTAAGTAATGTAGTCCATAAAGTTGCAAAGCCAAACCCTGCACCGGCTTGGGAATAAGTTGCAATACCTGACGGGTCATCATCACTTGCACCGGTAACTAAGCCGGGCCCTAAAACCCTTAATGCTTTTTTAATTTTTACTGAAAATTTTGTGGATTGCTTCATTGAGTTTTTTTATAAGTTCTCTTTTCCTTTTTATAATTGAAACCAAATATACAAGTGTTACAATGGGTGTTACAATATTTAGAACTTTATAAGCCATTGAAGGACGTTCATGGTTTAACCATTGGTAGATATTATAAACCACACAACTGAATATCAACATCATCAAAAGGAAATAAAGTTTTTTCATTGATTTGTTTTTTAAAGGTTATAACCCTACATTGAATCTACAGGTTTAGAAGATTCATAAATTTCTGTAATCCTGTCTTCAATTTCTTTTGGGAACTCATGGTGGTTTAAAATTTCCACCACAAGGTTTTGATTTTCCTCATTTGCTGGTAAACTATAAAATTCTTGCAGTTTTTTCGGCAGCAAAAAAGCATCAAATTCAATATGCAGGTTTGTAATACCTGCTTCAAAATTTTCTTTCCACTTACTAAGTTTTAAACCGTCCATAATAAAATATTTATTGCATTAAACTACCATTCCTAAAATCAAGAATAATAAAAAGCCACCAAAAAAAGCGGAAGTATGCCAAACCGTTTCTTTTTCTTCGTGGGCTTCTGTTAATAATTCTTCTGTTACTAAAAATAACAATGCTGATAAACCAAAGGACAATACTATTTCCATTGCACTATGAGATAGATTGTGCAATAACGTAGCACCTAAAACTGCACTTACAAAAAACACCATTGCAAGTAAGGCTATAATACCCATTGCTCTTGGTTTGCTCAAATTATTATCGCCCAACTCGGTAGCTGTTGCCATACCTAATGATAACAACTCTATGGATAGTGCTATTGCCAAAAGCATTCCTGTAACTCCACCTGCCGAAAAGCCAATGCCCAACAACAAACCATCAATAAAAATATCAACTCCAATTGCAACTAATAGACTTACTGGCAGTTTGCTTTTGTTTACCGTTACTTCTTTTCCTTCTTTGTCCTCGGCAAATTTTCGGATAAGTAGCATTACTATTAAGCCTAAAGTAAAGCCTATTATTACCTGTAAAGGCTGATGATTTTTTACAATGTCGGGTAAAAGCTCAACCGCTACTACAGAAAAAACTACCCCTGCTGCAAAGTGTAGAATGAAGCTCCGCACATTGCCATTTGTTTTTTTAATAATAGCAATTATTCCTCCTACTACCATTGTAAAAACTGGTATTAAAGAGAATAGAATTATTTTTTGAAATAGTGGTGTCATTGATTAAATCTTATTCTTCGCCGCTTCCTTTTGTAAGTTGTGATAATAAATAGTATGCTCCCTTTGTTACAATTTTTGCACCTGCAGGGATTTCTTCTAAAGGTAATATTTCGGTATAGCCCGTATCGCTTACACCTATTTTTACGGCTACTTGTTTGTAATGATTTTTCTTTACTTCTATGTAAATGTAATGTTCATCGCCGTTGCTTACTACTGCATCGCTGGGCAATGCACTTGTTTTATAATTGTCTATCTGTATCCTTGCTTCTACATACATCCCTGGCAACAATGTTTCTGTTTGTCCTTCAATTTTTGCATGGGCTAAAATTGCTTGCTGGTTATCTTCAAAAGATTTGCCCACGTGTTCTGGTTCCTCACCGAACACAACTTGCATTAGAATACCTTCCCGAAATGTGTAATCAACCCAAACCCACTTTTTTTCATCGTTGATTAAATTCGCTGAAAGGTATTTAAAAACAAGGTCGAATTTTCTTATATTTTTTGGTTTTCAATCTCTTATAATAACGATTGGTGGCGACGCCGACCACGGGAGAGAGTTTTCACAATTTTTTTAAACGGCACCCGTTTTGTTTATAATGGAACTGTTTCGCCACTAATAGAAAATATTTTAAAAAAATAATTGTCAATTTTACAAATAAATTTATATTTGGTAAATAATTGCTGCCACGTATGAATGAACAGTTTGTAATAGGTGTGGACTATGGGACAGATTCAGTTCGTTCTATAATCGTAAATGCACTAAACGGAATAGAAGTTGCTGCTTCCGTTTTTTATTATCCCCGCTGGAAGAATGGTTTGTATTGCAATGCTTCTCAAAATCAATTTCGACAACATCCGCTTGATTACATAGAAGGACTCGAGTACACAATTAAAGCCTGTTTGCAGCAAGCCGGAACTTTAGTTTCAGCCAACATTAAAGCCATTTCTGTTGATACAACCGGCTCTACCCCCGTGGCGGTTGACCATACAGGAACTCCACTTGCACTTTTGCCGGATTTTGAGCAAAATCCCAATGCTATGTTTGTATTGTGGAAAGATCATACCGGTATCGGCGAAGCTGCAGAAATTAATGCGCAAGCAACAAAATTCCTGGTCAATTATCTTCAATTTGTTGGGGGCATTTATTCTTCCGAGTGGTTTTGGGCCAAGCTGTTGCACATTTTGCGGGCAGACAAAAAAGTAAGTGCTGCCACTTTTTCTTGGGTAGAGCATTGCGATTGGATTCCCTTTTTATTAACCGGAGGAAAGGAAGTAAGTGAACTGAAAAGAGGTGTTTGCAGTGCTGGCCACAAGGCTTTGTGGAGTAAGGAATTCGGTGGCTTACCCCCAAACAATTTTTTTGCAACACTCGATCCGTTGCTGGATGGATTTACAGAAAAGCTTTTTACAGCCACCTATACTTCCGATCAATCAGTGGGTAATCTTTCTGCTGAATGGGCACAAAAACTCGGCCTGTCAACCAATGTTGTAATTGGAGCAGGTGCCTTTGATGCCCACATGGGTGCAGTAGGTGGTCAAATTGAACCCTATCATTTAAGTAAAGTAATGGGTACCTCCACTTGTGATATGCTGGTGGCACCAATGGCAGAAGTAGAGGGTAAACTGATAAATGGTATTTGCGGGCAGGTACCTGGTTCCGTTATTCCCGGTATGATGGGCATGGAGGCAGGTCAATCTGCTTTTGGAGATGCTTATGCCTGGTTTAAAAATATATTGGCCTGGCCGCTACAGCAACTATTGCCACAATCAAAAATTATTGATGCCGAAACTGCAGCAAAATTAATTGAAGAAGCTACCAATAATATTATTTTTGATTTGAGTAAAATGGCGGAGCAAATAGTGCCGGATGAAAACAGTGAACTGGCGCTTGACTGGCTAAACGGTCGTAGAACACCCGATGCCAACCAGCTATTAAAAGGAGCTTTAATGGGCCTTAACCTTGGTACGGATGCACCAAAAATATTCAGGGCAATAGCAGAAGCAACTTGCTTTGGTGCCAAGGCAATTGTTGATCGCTTTAACGAGCAGGGCGTTGCTGTAAAAGGATTGATTGGTATTGGGGGCGTTGCAAAAAAATCTCCTTTTATTATGCAAATGATGGCCGATGTAATTGACATGCCCATCCGAATTCATAAATCGGAACAAACCTGTGCATTGGGTGCCGCCATGTTTGCTGCAACTGCCGCTGGCATTTATTCAAAAGTAGAAGATGCCATGCAGGCAATGGGACAGGGTTTTGATGCAACCTACTTCCCCAACAGCGAAAGGGTTGGTATCTATAAAAAACGATACCAGCGCTACCAGCAATTAGGTGAGTTTATAGAAGATAAAAATTCTGTGGTTTAATAAGAACAAATATTAAAAGCTGATGAACAACTACCAGGATATACAAGAAGCGGCCTATAAAGCCAATATGCAATTGCCCAAATTAGGATTGGTGCTTTTTACATTTGGTAATGTAAGTGCTGCAGATAGAAACAAAGCTGTATTTGCTATTAAACCAAGTGGTATTCCTTACGAAGATTTGACGCCAGCAAAAATGGTGATTGTAGATTTTGATGGTAAAACGGTGGAAGGTAAACTTCGGCCATCTTCTGATACGCTTACGCATGCTGTGTTGTACAAGCATTGGTCAGGGATTGGTGGTATTGTTCACACCCACTCTACCTATGCTACTGCATGGGCGCAAAGCCAGCGGGACATTCCTATTTTTGGTACTACCCATGCTGATCACAATACAGTTGATATTCCCTGTGCGCCACCCATGAGTGACGAAATGATCAGGGGCAATTATGAACATGAAACCGGCTTTC
>JAYTTM010001041.1:0-14232 GCA_043745055.1 Chitinophagaceae bacterium
TTACCTTTGGCCGCTTCGGAAAAAAACTTCCCTGGCACATTTACAATCATCGTTTTTGAATTAATATGCCAAAAAACAACTCCATCCAATCAGTACTTATTATCGGCTCCGGCCCAATTATTATAGGACAAGCTTGCGAATTTGATTACTCCGGCACCCAGGCTGCAAGAAGCATTCGGGAAGAGGGTATAAAAGTGTTGCTTATTAACAGCAACCCTGCTACCATTATGACAGACCCGATGATGGCGGACAAAGTGTACCTGTTGCCGCTTACTGTAGAAAGTATAGAACAGATTTTAGAAGAAAATCAACACTCCGAATTTAAAATAGATGCGGTGTTGCCCACTATGGGTGGCCAGACGGCACTTAACCTTTGCAAAGAGGCTGACGAATTAGGTATCTGGGAAAAATATGATGTTAAATTAATTGGGGTAGATATTAAAGCCATTGATAAAGCAGAGGACAGGGAAAAGTTTAGGCTGTGGATGATTGAAATGGGCATACCTGTTTGTCAGGCAAAAATTGCCAACTCATTTTTAGAAGGAAAAGAATTTGCCCAGGAAATTGGCTTTCCATTGGTACTTAGACCCTCTTTTACTCTGGGCGGTACAGGTGGTGGTATTGTTTTTAAAAAGGAAGAACTGGATGAAGCCCTCAATATAGCTTTAAATGCAAGCCCCATCCATGAAGTGCTGGTAGAAAAAGCAATATTGGGCTGGAAGGAATACGAACTGGAATTACTGAGAGATAACGCAGATAATGTAGTGATCATTTGTGCTGTAGAAAATTTTGACCCGATGGGTGTGCATACAGGCGACAGCATAACGGTTGCGCCTGCAATGACATTGAGTGACACCGCCTATCAGTTGATGCGAAACACGGCCATCCGAATGATGCGTAACCTGGGCAACTTTGCCGGTGGTTGCAATGTGCAGTTTGCCATGAAGCCAGATACCGAGGAAATTATTGTAGTGGAAATAAACCCAAGGGTTAGCCGCTCATCTGCATTGGCAAGTAAGGCTACCGGTTATCCTATTGCAAAAGTTGCTGCCAAGCTTGCCATTGGTTATAACCTGGATGAACTTAAAAATCAAATCACCCAAAGCACCTCAGCCTATTTTGAACCGGCATTGGATTACGTGATTGTAAAAATACCCCGTTGGAATTTTGATAAATTTAAAGGCGCTAATGACACATTGGGATTTCAAATGAAAAGTGTGGGTGAAGTAATGGCCATTGGCAGAAGTTTTTGTGAAGCCATTCAAAAAGCTTGTCAGAGTTTGGAGAATGAGGCAGTAGGCCTTGGCTACTATGGTCAAAGCCTTATGAAAGCAGATGATTTAATTGAATATATTAAGATACCCAAATGGGACAGGGTGTTCAGGATAAAAGATGCGCTGATGGCGGGTGCCAGCGTAAAACGCATTTGCGAAAGTACCGGCATTGACCGCTGGTTTATTTATCAGATACAAAAAATATGCAACTGCGAAAAAGAGATAGCGAAATATCATTTAAAAAATCTGCCTGATACTTTATTAAGAGAAGCAAAAATATTAGGCTTTAGTGATGAGCAGATTGTGCGGATAATGAAAGAAGAAGATGCCGGATTGATTTATGAAAAAAGAAAGGCATTGGGCATAACAAGGGTGTTTAAAATGGTTGATACCTGTGCCGCAGAATTTGAGGCCAAAACACCTTATTTCTACAGTACGTTCGAATCGGCACAAGCCCTCCCACCCGCCAATGGGGGATTTGAAAATGCTGTCCCCATTGCACTATTAAATTCAAATGAATCGATAGTTTCTGCAAAGAAGAAAATAATTGTTTTGGGCAGCGGCCCCAACAGAATTGGCCAGGGCATTGAGTTTGATTACTGCTGTGTGCACGGCTTACTGGCAGTAAAAGAAGCTGGTTATGAAGCCATCATGGTAAACTGCAATCCAGAAACGGTAAGTACAGATTTTGACATTGCTGATAAATTGTATTTTGAACCGGTTTTTTGGGAACACCTGTGGGAGATAATTGAACATGAAAAACCTGAAGGTGTCATTGTTCAGCTGGGCGGCCAAACTGCACTCAAACTGGCAAAAAAACTGCACCAAAAAGGTATCAAAATTATAGGCACTTCGTTTGACAGTATGGATATTGCCGAAGACAGGGGGCGCTTTAGTGATACCTTAAAAGAGCTGGGCATACCTTATCCTAATTATGGTACGGCCTTTAATACAGATGATGCTATAGAAGTTGCAAAAAAAGTTGGCTACCCCGTACTTATCAGGCCTAGCTATGTTATTGGCGGGCAACGTATGCGGATTGTTTTAAATGATGAGGAACTTGAAAAAGGTATTTTAAGTTTGATAAAACATTTACCAGGCAATAAAATTTTAATCGATCATTTTTTAGATCGTTGCCAGGAAGCGGAAATTGATGCCATTTTTGATGGAGTAGATTTTCACATTATGGGTGTGATGGAACACATTGAACCAGCCGGTATCCACAGTGGCGACAGCAATGCTGTATTGCCGCAATTCAATCTATCGCCATTGATAGTGCATACCATGGAAGAGTATGCAGAAAAAATTGCCCGAACTTTAAATATCCGTGGCCTTATCAATATTCAATTTGCCATAAAAGAAGGCAATGTATATGTAATAGAAGCAAACCCAAGGGCAAGCCGCACTACGCCGTTTATTGCTAAAGCTTATAAAATACCCTACCTAAATATTGCCACCAAAATAATGATGGGTGTAGCCATGCTAAAGGACTTTACTTTTGAGAAAAAGATGACTGGCTTTGCCATTAAAGAGCCGGTTTTCTCCTTTAATAAATTCCCCGGTGTAAACAAAGAACTTGGCCCGGAAATGAAGAGCACCGGCGAAGCAATCCGGTTTATTAAAGACTTAAGAGATCCTTATTTCAGGCAGTTGTATAAGGAGCGGAGTATGCATTTGAGTAAATAAAATTTTGTACATTTATTAAATGAAAGTAACCATTGAAAATATCAACATTAATGTAACTGGTAATTTATCAGACGATATGAGTGATGAAGAGTTTTTTCATTTTTGTACTCAAAACAGGGATTTACGTATTGAAAGAGATTCTAACAGGCAAATCTATATTATGGCACCTACAGGTTTTGAAACAGGGGGATTTAATTCAGATATTAATGCTGAATTGAATTTTTGGAACCGAAAAAATAAAAATGGTAAAGTGTTCGATTCGTCTACTGGTTTTACCCTCCCCGACCGTGCCGTTTTTTCTCCGGACGCAGCATGGATAAGCAATGAGAAAATTTCAAAACTTACAAAAGAACAACGAAAAATATTTGCTCCTGTTTGCCCCGACTTCATCGTAGAACTTAAGAGTAAATCCGATACAATACCGGAACTCCAAAACAAAATGCTCAAATGGATTGAGAATGGCTGTGCACTAGCCTGGCTCCTGATCCCCGAAAAAGAAGAAGTCCATATTTACCGTGGCGATGGGAGTATTGAAATAGTGAAAGGCTTCAACAAAAAACTTTCCGGCGAAAATATACTGCCGGGCTTTCAACTTGATTTAAGTATTCTCAAATAATATCAATCTTTTTATGCCAGCAAAGTTCCAGATACCAATTTGGAAAACAGCTCCCTGCCTCCAACTGTTATTACCGTTGGTTGCAGGTATTATATTGCAATGGTATGTACAGCCGGCATTGCAATTAATTATTCTAAATCTTGTGTGCTTTACCACAGCCTATTGGTTGTTTAGTAAACTGCCGGTTGCAGTAAAATTTAAGTTGCATTTTATGCAAGGCATATATATGCAATTGATAATAATAAGCATCGGTATGTTTGTTACCTGGCAAAAAGATAGCAGGCACAACAATAATTGGTATGGTCAATATTATACAAACGGCGACTATATCATTGCCAGCATCAGTGAGCCATTAATTGAAAAAGCTAAGTCGTACAAAGCGGATGTTTACATAGAGCAACTTATACGAAATGATAGCGCCATCAAAGGAAAGGGAAAGTTGTTACTCTACTTTTCTAAAGACTCCATACCCAATAGCCTGCAGTATGGAGATCAAATTCTCATCCATAAAAATCTACAGGAAATAAAAAACTCCGGAAACCCGGGTGCATTCAATTACCAGCGTTATGCTGCTTTTCAGCAAACCTTTCACAATGCTTTTTTAAAACCAACAGATTGGGTTAAACTACCCGGCAAAAACAGCAGCCAATTTAAACAGTTCATCTATACAGCGAGGGCATATATATTATCGATTTTAAAAAAAAATGTAGGCAGCAATAAAGATGAACTAGGCATTGCAGAAGCCCTGCTGATTGGTTATACCAACGACCTCGATAAAGACCTGGTGCAAGCTTACAGCAATACCGGCGTAGTTCATATCATTGCCATCTCTGGCATGCACCTCGGCTTAATTTATGTAATGCTGGTATGGCTGTTTAAAAGAATTCCCGGTATCAATCAATCAAAAATTGTACAGGTAATATTGATACTAAGTTGTCTTTGGTTATTCTCCTTATTGACCGGTGCTTCAGCATCTGTATGCAGGGCAGCTGTGATGTTTACATTTATAACGATCGGTAAAAACATTGGGCGAAATTCTTCCATTTACAATTCCCTGGCGGCGTCGGCATTGGTAATGCTTTGCTACAATCCCTATTACTTATGGGATGTTGGATTTCAGCTAAGCTACCTTGCTGTGGTGGGGATTGTTGCATTTCAAAAACCAATTTACAATTGGTTTTACATCAAAAATAAATTGATAGATAGAGTATGGAAACTGGCTGCCATTTCATTGGCTGCACAAACACTTACGTTCCCCATCTGCGTATATTATTTTCACCAGTTTCCAAATTTATTTTTATTAACCAATATTATTGCAGTGCCATTATCGAGTGTGATATTGTATGCAACCATTGCTTTAATAGCCTTAAGCCAGGTGCCGTTTCTGGGTTTTTATTTAGGCAAACTGGTTAACGGATTGGTATGGCTGATGAACCAGATTATTTTACAAATTAATAATTTCCCTTACACCGTTTGGGATAAAATTCCGGCTACAATTATTACAACCTGGTTATTGTATTTTGTTGTTATCGGCACCAGTTGCTGGCTGATAAGGAAAAGCAATAACTGGTTTAATTTTTCAATCATTTCTTTACTGGCTTTTGTAGCCATGCATACCTTCAACAACTGGCAAATTAATAACCAGCAACACTTGATTGTTTACAATGTGCCACAACACCGGGCGATAGATTTTATAAAAGGAAATAATTACCAGTTTGTAGGTGATAGTATTTTGCTACAGGATGGAGTATTACAGAACTTTCACCTTAAACCCGGCAGAATTGCGTTGCAATTAAACAATAGGGTTGATTCACTCTCCACGAATATTGGTAAAACAAACTTTTATCAGTTCGGCAATAAAAAAATGCTGTTGATCGATCGTGCCATCTTTTTTGAAAAACCACTAAATAAAATTGACGTAGACTATATTGTCATTTCCAAAAGCCCCAAACTGTATATTCCACAACTGGCGGAGGTTTTTAATTGCAGGCAATATGTATTTGATGCATCTAACAGCGTGTGGAAAATTGACAAATGGCAAAAAGATTGCGAAGAACTACATTTGCAGCATTATTCAATACCAAAGCAGGGCGCATTTATTGCTGCTATTGACTAAATAAAGCTCATCTAATTTATTAACTCAAAAAGTACCGCCCAAAGCGGATAAGGCATGAAAAAAATCCAATCAGCATTAATCTCTGTTTTTTATAAGGATGGTCTCGAAAATATTGTGAAGCAACTGCATCAGCTGGGCATTATCATTTATTCAACCGGTGGCACACAAAAGTTTATAGAAGATTTACAGGTGCCCTGTACCCCTGTTGAGTCATTAACCAGCTATCCTTCTATATTGGGTGGCAGGGTTAAAACATTGCATCCATCCGTATTTGGCGGTATTTTAGGTAAAAGAGATGATGCACAACATGTGGCAGAAATGAAGCAATATAATATCCCGGAACTTGACCTGGTGATTGTAGATTTATATCCCTTTGAAGAAACCGTTGCAACGGTGACTAGCTCCGGCTTTAAAGCCGGTGAAGCAGAAAAAGAATCCCTGATAATAGAAAAGATTGATATTGGCGGGCCAAGCATGATTAGAGGTGCTGCAAAAAACCATCGGGATGTGGTAGTGGTAGCAGCAAAAAAAGACTATGCATTGCTGGAAGAAATATTGGTTACCCAACAAGGTGAAACTTCTTTGGAACAAAGAAGAGCATTTGCCATCAAAGCATTTGATGTTTGTACCGGCTACGATTTAGCCATCTCTAATTATTTCAATCAAACAAATTTTATCAACCCGTTCAACAAAGAAAAATCTGTACTCCGTTACGGCGAAAACCCTCACCAGCAGGGCATTTTCTATGGCAACCAGCAAGAAATATTTGATAAACTAAACGGCAAAGAATTATCCTACAACAATTTAACAGATGTTGATGCGGCGGTACAGTTAATACAAGACTTTAATACGGAGGGCTCTTCAAATAACTCCCCTTTAGGGGATGGGGGCAGCAGTTCTATTTTTGCAATTATCAAACACACCAATGTATGTGGTGCAGCAATACGGCCAACCATAAAAGAAGCCTGGGATGCAGCCTTGGCTGGCGATCCGGAAAGTGCTTTTGGTGGCGTATTGGTAACCAATAAAACAGTAGATGTGGCAACAGCCAACGCCATCAACGAAATATTTTTTGAAGTGTTAATAGCACCAGCATTTGATGAAGCGGCACTAGCTATTTTACAAACCAAAAAGAACCGCATTCTGTTGCGTCAAAAAGCAAACCTTACCGCAACACATCAGTTTAAATCGGTACTAAATGGTTTACTTACCCAGCAAAATGATATGGGTAATTTTACTGAGTGGAAAGAAACAGGTGGCAGAACAACCACTGCTGCAGAAAAAGAAGACCTTGTTTTTGGCAATATCATCGCCAAACATTTAAAAAGTAATTCCATTGCGCTGGTAAAATACAAACAGCTAATTGGCAAGGGCTGCGGACAAACAAGTCGCATAGATTCACTCCGCCAATCTATTGATAAAGCTAAACAGTTTAATTTTGATTTAACCGGCGCAACATTGGCAAGCGATGCCTTTTTTCCTTTTGATGATTGCGTAAAAATTGCCCATGCAGCGGGCATTACAGCCTTCATTCAGCCAGGCGGTTCTATCCGTGATAAAGATTCCATCCAATATTGTCAGGATAACAGTCTGGCCATGGTTATAACAGGCTTGCGCCATTTTAAACATTAGACAAACCAACTTTAAGTCCAATCAGCTTTGAAGAATACTGAAATTAAAACCAGCGGATATATTGCTTTAGCTACCACCAGTTTATTGTGGGGTACTACCTGGGTAGCCAGCAAAATAGCCGTGTCTCAAATGCCCGCTTTTCAGATGGCTTCCATCCGCCAATTCCTTGGTGGCATCAGCCTGCTGGCTTTCTTTTTATTATATAAAAAATTACCGCTTCCTACTGCAAAACAATTTGTTTTATTACTCGTAATGTCATTGCTAATGTTCGTTGGCGCCAATGGTTTAAGTACCTGGAGTCTTCAATACATTTCCACCGGATTAAGTTCGTTAATAGGCGCTTTGTACCCATTGAGTGTGGTGTTAATTGAAATGATCTTTTTCAAAAATCGCAATGTAACCGTACTCACATTTATTGGTTTGCTATTGGGTATTGGTGGCGTGGGTATTGTATTTTATGAAAATGCATTTCAGCATCATCCTGCCGGATTTATGTTTGGAATATTACTTTCCGTAGGAGCCATGTTATCCTGGAGCATCGGCACCATTGTTATTGCCCGCAATGCCATTAAAATAAACCCCTACTATGCCACCGGCTGGCAAATGCTTATCAGCTCAGGTATTTTAATTATAATCGCTTTTTTTTCTCATCCGCTTATACCGTTGCAACAAATACCGGCCAAAGGTTGGGCTGCCATTGCATATTTGGTAATTGCAGGTTCTATAGTTGCCTTTGCAGCTTTTGTATATTCCATGAAAAAATTACCTGCCGCCCTCTTTTCTTTATATGCTTATTTTAACCCCATGGTAGCAATGATTGTAGCCGGGCTGCTGCTAAATGAACCACTTACAATGAATATTTTTTGGGGTGCAGTTGTTACATTAATTGGCGTGTATTTAGTAAACTATAGTGTAAAAAGAAACAGCAGAAAGCTGATGAAGGAAGAGCTGGAATAAAGAAGTTTAAATTTTTTTGAGCCGGAGTTTGGTAATACTATTTAGCTGTGGTGGCAAATATGATTTTATTATTTATTATTTTTAGTAAAAAGAATAAATAATCACTCTTTTACATTTTATTTTTATTGAGCAAACTAAACTTGTTTATTTCCTGTTTCAAATTATAATTCAACATTTACATTAATCATAAATTTTTCATACACCTCCCTCCAGCCTTCAAACATTTTATCAGTTCCTACAAAATGATTGTGCCATATTGAAATGAATTCACCATTCACTTTTTTACAAACATCATAATAGTATTTCATTTCTTCTAATGCCTGTAATGTAGTAGAATGTTGCTCGTAAAAAGAGTTAGCTTCCATAAAGCAAAAAGGATGAATCCGCAAAGTGGTTGCCTGTTCTGTTTGTAAGTTGTACCAGTAAAATGAACTGGCTACCGATGCCCTGAAACCGTTTATACCGCCGTATCCCATAGAATAATCATCTGTAATACCTGCATCAATCAACCGCTGGTATCCTTGCGGCAAATTAAAACGTATAAAATGTTGACGGGATGCAGTGATGGGTTTACGAACTATGGCTTCCAATAACTTTTTCTCTTTCAATAAACCCTTTTCATCATCGCCACTTTGCCAGCTTGGGTGTAGTCCAATTGTATATTTTGCTGCATTACTTTTTATCAATTCCTGCATTGCCCGGTGATGGGGTAAAATGTTTTTATCATACAACCCATTTTTTTCCGCCACTAAAAAAAAGTAAATGGGCTGAACCTGTTGATGTGCGGCATGCAACTGGTGCAGCCATTCATATGTATCAAATGGATCCTGCTCAACACCCAACAATACTTTTATTCTTGCTGCAGATGGCTGCTTAAAAAAGCCACCAGCATTACGTAAAAACCCTTTGTGTTTATAAGAATAAGCAATGTCGATATCATAAGTTGGCAGGATGGTGAATGGTTTGTTGTGAAGGGTGAATGGTGAAGGGTGAATAGAGTGTGAGGTAGCATGCACTTGCAGGAACTGCATTAAATCCTGTATCCAGATATTTATTATGGGGAGTTGTAAAAACCCTTCTTTAAATGCCAACGAATTTTCATGAGCATAGCGGCCATAAATATCTTTTGTATGTGGCAGGTATTCCTCGTACCTACTCAGCAAATAAAAAGTAGCTGCAAAAATATCAAAAGGAAAATCGCCTGAAGCAGTTTTAAAAAAAGCTTTGTTGCTGTTATACTCAAAACATTCAACCCGCTGTATTGAAATACCTGCCTGCTGTAGTAAACCATGTGGCTGAATAGAAATAGCCTGTGCAAAATGAGTTAAATCGCTATAATTAATTTTCACCCCTTCAGCCTGACTAAACCTTTCTTCATCTGTTGTGAGCTCATACACACAGCCCATCAGCCCTTTAAAAATAAAAGAACAAGTATATTGGAGCCTTGTAGTAATTAAAGGTGAATAGATAATGAGCATGGATGCACAAATTAAAAAATTAGCACTAAGGTTACCAAAGAATTTTAAACTACAATAAAACAGCTGCTTAACAAACGAATCTTTACTTTTGAAACAAAAAAATTCTATTCGCTTTGAACTTACTTCCCAATAAAAAAATATTCTTCTTATCAGATTTTCACCTGGGTGCACCATCCTATGAAAAAAGTCTTGAAAGGGAGAAAAAAATTGTACGGTTTTTAGATAGCATTAAACATGAAGCACAGGAGATTTTTTTAGTTGGCGATATGTTTGATTTTTGGTTTGAATACAAAACCGTAGTTCCAAAAGGCTTTGTACGCCTGCTCGGCAAACTGGCGGAATTAAGCGATGCTGGTATTGCATTGCATTTTTTTGTTGGCAACCACGATATGTGGGTACGCAATTATTTTCAGCAGGAGCTTAATATGAAAGTATATTTTGAGCCAGCCTATTTTGATTTTAATGGCCTGCAATTTTTAATTGGCCATGGTGATGGTCAGGGGCCCGGCGATCACTCTTATAAATTTTTGAAAAAAATATTTCGTAACCCCATCTGCCAATGGGCATTTGGTATTATTCCGCCTGGTATTGGAATGGGGCTTGCCAATTATCTTTCCCAAAGAAGCCGTAATGCAGATAATGTGCCCGAAGAAGTTTTTTTAGGCGAAGAAAATGAATGGCTTATTGTTTATAGTAAAGAAATATTACAACAGCGGTGTGTTAATTATTTTATTTTTGGTCACCGGCATTTAGCTATTGATTTTACGCTCAGCGAAAAAAGTCGTTACATCAATTTGGGTGACTGGATCAACGGCAGCACTTATGCTGTATTTGATGGTAACAGTACCCAACTAAAGCATTTTCAACCATGATGACTATTAAAAAAATAGGAATGTTTTTTATTTGTGTTGTAGCGGTATTAAATATTGCAGCGCAAACTGATTCAACTTTCACTTTTACAAAAATCATCCCCGGCGAATTTTCTTATTTTAATACAGATAATCTTGATAATATTTATTTAGTGAGTAATGGAAATCAGCTAAAAAAATTATACCCCAATGGTGATTCTGCCGGGGTGTTTAACGATGTACGCAAGTATGGAAAACTGTTTTCCATTGATGTTACCAACCCGCTAAAATTATTATTGTATTACCAAAATTTCAGCACCATTGTAGTACTGGACAGGTTCCTCAACATACGCAATGTGATCAATCTGCGGAAACAAAATATCTTTAATGTAAAAGCCATTGGCAGTAGCTATGATAATAATATCTGGGTGTTTGATGAAGGAGATGGCAAGATTAAAAAAATAGATGAAAACGGCCAGGTACTTTCAGAAACTGTTGACCTTAGAATGATATTTGATACCATTCCATCCCCGTCGCAGTTGATAGATCAGGATGGATTTGTGCACCTGTACGACCCTGATAAAGGCTTTTATATTTTTGATATTTATGGGGCATTAAAAAATAAAATCCCTTTGCTGCAGTGGAAAAATGTTGAAGTAATTGGCAAAAAACTGTATGGTTTTAGCGATAGTGGTCTGTATCAATATCAACCCGGTTCTTTGCAGTTGAAAGAATATAAACTACCAGCTGCCTTTAACAATGCATTACAGATAAAAGCCAGCAATGGTAGTATTTACCTGTTGCAAAAAAATGGTTTGCTGCAGTATTTTGTAAAGTAATTATTCAGTTTCCTAATTTTATCCAATGGAATTTTTAACCAAAGTATATTTCGATAATACCGTTAAGGCCTACCTGATTGTAGGGGGCATTATATTGTTGGTTTTTTTGTTTAAAAGATATCTAAGCCGTTACCTGGCATCGCTTACTTACAGAATTGCCAACATGATTTTTAAAAATGTTGACCGGAAAAATTATATTGATTTTGTTGCAGACCCGATAGAGTGGTTTATGGTGATTACCATTGCAGTGTTTGCTATTGATAAACTGAATTTCCCTACAGCATTGCATTTTAAAATTTATGGCCATACTTCCCAAGATATTATAGAAAGAATTGGGCCATTCATAATGATTGCCACATTCACCTGGCTTTTGCTCAGGCTCATTGATTTTATCGCCATTATACTGGAACAAAGGGCCAATCAAACTCCAGATGTAAGGGATAATCAGTTAATTGTTTTCTTCAGAGATTTTTTAAAAGTTATCATCGGTATAGTTGGAGTGCTTTGGATTGTTAAGGCCAGTTTTTACCAACCTATCGGCAATGTGCTCACCGGTTTAAGTATTGTTGGTGCTGGTCTTGCACTGGCTGCCAAAGAAAGTTTAGAAAACCTGATTGCATCTTTCATCATCTTTTTTGACAAACCCTTTTTTACAGGTGACCTGGTAAAAGTAAATACAGTTACTGGTGTAGTTGAGCATATTGGTCTTAGAAGTACAAGAGTTCGCACAGGAGAAAAAACACTGATTACAATACCCAATAAACAAATGGTAGATTCCATGGTAGACAACTGGAGCATGCGTACAGGAAGGCGTGCAGAAATTAAACTGGACCTGCATCCGCAAACCAATGCCACAGCCATTGAAAATTTTATTGAACATGCCAGGCAACTACTGGAATCCAATAAATCAGTCATTGATTCGTACAGCATTTCGCTTAAGGATATCAGCAGAAATGGCATATCGGTAGTGGTGGAATATTTTACATCCCCCATATCGCTTAGTGAATTTGATGCTTTAAAACAGGATTTATTATTGTCCCTTAAAAAACAAATGGAGCTGGATGAAATTGGAATGATGGTGGGCAATGTATTGTTGTGATGAGTGTAAACAATACAATCATCACATCAATAAAATAATTCAACAACTAGCCATTTCTACACCACTTTTACCACCCATTTTTCTTTACTAACTATTTCGCCAACAGGTACTGTAAATTTGCTTAACCCATTTTGGAGCAATATATTTTTAACTTCCTCCACTGCACCTGGCGCTACGGAAATTAAAAGGCCGCCACTTGTTTGTGGATCAGCTAAAATAGCTTTTTGGTAATCGGTGATGCTGCCGATTTTATCCCCATAGCTATCCCAGTTTCTGATGGTGCCGCCAGGTATACATTTTTGGTCAATATAAAAATCAATATCATCAATAATGGTAGGTATGGTTCCAAAATTTACCACAGCACTTAGTCCGCTACCTTCTGCCATTTCTACTAAATGCCCCAGCAAAGCAAAGCCTGTAACATCAGTCATGGCATTCACTCCTTTAATGGCACCCATCAGTTCACCAATTTTATTTAGCTGCATCATTTGCTTTGCTGCAAGTCCTTTGTGTTCAGGTTTTAAAATGCCTTTTTTCTCAGCAGTAGTTAAAATACCTACACCTAATGGCTTGGTTAAAAACAACACATCGCCGGCTTGTGCCTGGTTGTTTTGCTTGATGTTGGTTATTGGAACAAACCCATTTACCGCCAGGCCAAAAATTGGTTCTGGCGAATCGATGCTATGCCCACCTGCAAGTGGTATTCCGGCTTCTGCACAAATACTGCGACTGCCTTCAATTACTTTTTGTGCAACTTCCGGTGATAAAATATTTATGGGCCAGCCCAATATGGCAATAGCCAGTGCAGGCTTGCCTCCCATGGCGTAAACATCACTGATGGCATTGGCGCTTGCTATACGGCCAAACTCATAAGGATCATCTACAATGGGCATAAAAAAGTCGGTGGTAGAAATGAGTGCCATGCCATTATTCATATCATAAACTGCTGCATCATCTTTACTGTGGTTGCCTACCAATAAATTTTTATTATCGGGCATCGCAAAATTGCTGCTCAATATCTGGTCTAATATTTTAGGAGATATTTTACAGCCGCAGCCTGCGCCATGAGAGTATTGGGTTAGTTTAACAGCCCCCACTAAATCTCCACCAAAAGGGGAGACTTTTGAAACAATTAGATCCGGGTTATTTTTCATTATTTTGTTATCTTTTATATTTTTCAACTGATTAAAGTCTTTAACTATTATTATTATTTTTTCTTTCTTCTAATTATAAGAAAATTATTGCTACAACTTTATGACCTCACCCCAACCCCTCTCCAAAGGAGAGGGGCTAGTACCCATTTACTGAAAATATTTTACCGTTCTGGCGAGCTTTTCATTTTTGTTAGACAATAGTGCATTTTTATTCTTTTTTCTTTCTTCTTAAAATAATAGCTGCATTGCTTTTTAGGTCAGCGGTAAAGCGAACATCGTACACTTTTTCTCCATCTCTTACCACCAGCAGGCCGGTGTTGGGTGGTATCTCACCCAGGTTTTCTGCATACATCACTAGCTTAATACTATCGGGCGTATTTTCATTTATGTGGATGGTTTTGCTATTGGCTTTTGTTGTTAATCCAACCTTCGAGAAAATGACATTGCCATTCATTACCACCGTAACCGTATCACCATCTACCTCGCCATTATCATACAATGTAAGCACCAAGCTATCCGACTCAAAATAAACA
>JAYTTM010001042.1:0-14225 GCA_043745055.1 Chitinophagaceae bacterium
AGCAATAGTCACCAACTTCATCCGGATTGGCCTGGATGGATCCGGAAAATTTGCCTACAAATACATGATCAAATTCATGTTCTGTAAGTCCATTATCGAAGGGTGCTTTATAAATAAAATCAAATACTTTTTTTATAGGTGTACAGAATCCCATTTCTTCCTGTAGGCGCTTTCCGGCAGCCTGTAAAGTATTTTCTCCGGGCTTGGGGTGACTGCAGCAGGCGTTTGTCCACAAGTTGGCGCTGTGGTATTTTTTAGCAGCTCTTTGTTGTAATAACATCTGCCCATTATCATTAAAAATAAAAACACTAAAGGCCCGGTGAAGCAGGGCTTTTTTATGCACTTCCATTTTTTCCATTGTACCCAATGGCCTGTCTTGTTCATCAACTAAAATCACATCCATAAATACTGGGTGTTTATAAAATATTGAGTTGTGCTCTTAGGCTGGCTTTAGCCACGATAATGACTTTGCCATAATTGGGGATGCGGATTCGTTGATCTAAAATATTTACCGGTGCAGTTTTTTTAATTTTCTTAAATAAAGAAACATAATATTTATAAGCTACATAAACGCCAAACCTTGCCTTAATAGGAAGTAATACAATTCCTTTGTAAGCATGCGTAAAATCTGTAGCAATGTCTTCTTCAATTTTTCTTTTTTCTGCAGCAGTAAAATTAGTAAAATCAACACCCGGAAAATAGGTTCTACTAAGCAGTTCAAAATCTGCTTTTACATCTCTTAAAAAATTTACTTTTTGAAAGGCAGCTCCCAATGATTGTGCATATGGTTTCAATTGCTGGTAACTAACAGTATCACCTTCACAAAACACATACAGGCACATCAAACCAACTACCTCCGCACTTCCGTAAATGTATTCTTTGTATCCATCACTATCGTAGATTGCCTTGTCTAAATCCATTTCCATAGATTTAAAGAAAGCCTCAATCAAGTTGGGGGATATTTTGTATTCGTTAACTGTGAGTTGAAAACTGTTTAGAATTGGATTAAGACTAATTTTTCTTTCGATGGCTGCATAGGTGTCAACCTTAAATTCCTGTAAAAGTGTGGCTTTGTCAAAATCATGAAAGGTATCTACTATCTCATCTGCAAAGCGCACAAAACCATAAATATTAAAAATGGGTATCCTCATATCCGTATGCAAAAGCCTGATGGCACTACTAAAAGAAGTACTGTACTTCTCAGTAGTAATCTTACTGCAATCCTGACTTAATTCGTAAAAGAGGTTCATCGTTTATGTAACGTACTAAAATTTTTATGCAATTAAAATTATAAATTTAAACGAAAGTGCGTAAATTATTTTCTATTTACTTCATTTTTACCACATCATATCATTTACCACAAAAGGTATTTAAATTACAAATAAACTTACCTAAAGGTTTAATTATTTTGAATAAAATTTTTGAATTTCATTTGCAACAACTTCACCGCTTATTAAACTAGGCGGCACACCTGGTCCCGGAACTGTTAACTGACCAGTATAAAAAAGATTTTTTACTTTTTTGCTTCTTAAGGCAGGTTTTAAAATAGCTGTCTGCATTAAAGTATTGGCAAGCCCATAAGCATTTCCTTTAAAAGAATTGTAATCTTCAACAAAGTTGCTAACAGAATAAGTCTTCTTATAAATTATGGAATCCAATATGGAATCTCCAATTCTTTTTTCGAAACGTTTAACAATCTTTTCAAAATACTTATCTCGTAATTCCTCGGTATCACCGGAAAGGCCAGTGGCAATGGGTATTAAGAAGAAAAGATTTTCACATCCGGGAGGAGCTGCTGTGTCATCCGTTACAGAAGTAACACTTACATAAAATAATGGTTCAGCTGGCCATTTGGGATTACTGTAAATTTCATTGCCATGTTCTGCAAAACTTACATCAAAAAACAAACTGTGGTGAAGTACATTTTTAAGTTTTTTATTTAACCCAACATAATACAATAAGCAACTTGGTGCCATCACTCTTTTATCCCAATAAGCCTCCGTATAGCTTCTGTATTCCGGCTTTAATAATTTACTTTCTACAAATTGATAATCAGCCCCACCAACAACTACGTCAGCAGCAAAGCTTACGGTATGTTCGGTTTCCGTTTTACTGGTTACAATTGCTTCTATAGATTTTGCCATGCCTTGCTCAATGGTAATGGAAATAGCATTGTGATTAAAATAAAATTGTACCCCCAACTCTTTTGCAAGGCTATACATGGCCGTTACTATCTGGTACATACCATGTTCCGGGTACCAGGTGCCCAACTTAATATCTGCATAGTTCATCAAACTGTAAAGCGCCGGGGTATCTTTTGCCAGGGCACCTAAAAATAAAACTGGAAATTCTATCAGTTCCTGCAGTTGGGGATTTTTAAAATACTTACCTACATGCTTTTTCATGGAGGTAAACACATCTAATTTAAATAAGCCTTTAATTAAATCAATGTCCGCAAATTCGGTAATATATTGGCCAGGTTTGTAAACCAGTTTGTTTATTCCCACTTCATATTTGTAAGCGGCCTCCTGCATAAAAGCATCTAATGCGATACCACTACCTGGCTCAATAGAATTGAATAAATTTTTGAGTGCAGGATAATCAGCAGGAATGTCAGTAACCGAATGTGGCCAGTAAACCCTATAAGAAGGGTCTAATCTTTTTAATAGGTAATAGTCTGAAACCTTTTTACCGAAGCATGCAAAAAAACGTTCAAAAACATCCGGCATCCAATACCAGCTGGGCCCCATATCAAAAACAAAACCAGCTTCTTTAAGCTGGCGTGCCCGACCACCGGGCTGGTCATTTTTTTCAATTACTGAAACGTTGCATCCAGCCTTGGCTAAAAAACAAGCAGCAGACATGCCTGCAAATCCACTACCTATAATTACAATTTTTTTCACCAGTTGATAAAGAAATTGTTGAAGGTTAAAAATACTTCTAAAAAGTGTAACGCCTCAATCAATTAAAAACGGGAAAGGTTTTCTTTTAATAATTTTCTTGCAAAGTGTATCCTGCTTTTGATGGTTCCCAAAGGCTCATGCAGCATTTCAGCAATTTCGTAATATTTGTATCCTTCAAAATACAACATAAAAGGGTTGCGAAAAATATGGGGCAGATTGTGAATGGCAGACTCGATATCCTTCAAAGTTAATGTACCCTCTGCACCATTACTTGTAGTTACCTGGTTGTAATTAATTAAATAATCGTTGGGCGTACTATCAAAAATGGTATTTTGCTTAGACTTGCGGCGGTAATTATTTATAAAAATATTCCGCATGATAGTATATAGCCAGGCCTTAATATTGGTGCCAACATTGTACTTATCCTTATTGGCAAGTGCCCTGTACATGGTTTCCTGCAGCAAGTCTTTTGCAACTTCATTATCCCGTGTAAGGGTTACAGCAAAAGGTTTTAAAAACTCAGTGTTGTTGAGCAACATTTGGTTAAAATCAAAGTTTGACATACAATTTTGTTTAATGTTTACTTTGTAAAGCTAAACAAACATTTTGATATAGCAGCAACTTTTGTTTATTTTATTTAAAAATTGTTTAAACAAAATATTTACAAGATAAATGGCAATAAAAAGGGGCTTTAAAGCCCCGACACAAATTCCATTGCCTCTGAAAATGATTTTTTAAAATTTATTTGAGGTGGTATTTTTTTCTCGTAGGTATGGGTGAGCTGACCTGAAATAATCACCGGAGTATTTATAAACTTTTTCACAATGTTAGCTATAAATTTATCAAAATTAAATTTTTGACCGATAGAAGTAAGGTGAGTATATATGTAAGTTGGTTTCTTTATTTTAACTATATATTCCACATCGTTGATAGGCACATTGGCACCAAGGTATATGACAGAAACACCCCTGCTTTTTAAAAGATAATGCATAAACAGCATCCCCAGCTCGTGATATTCACCTTCTGGCAAAAACAATAAAACGGTTTTATTTACCTTCACAGAGGTAACTACAGCTTCTATCCCCACAATTAATTTTTGACGGATAATATTAGTTACCAGGTGTTCCTGTGCAGGATTTATATGATTGGTAAGCCATAACACACCTATTCTTTCCATATAAGGAAAAATGATTTGCGTAATAGTCCTTTCTATTCCCCTGGCTAAAATATAACTGTCTAATTTATCCTCCAGCCTTTCCATATCCAGGTCAATCATACTTTGAATCAATTCATTCAAAATACGCTCCTGCTGGGCTTGGGTATTTGTTAGCGAAAGAATTTTTTCTTTTACTTCATCCTCACCCATTTTATCAATATGTGAGATTTTAAATCCATATTTATTCAGCAGGGCTATGTTTAAAAGCTTTTTTAACTCATCATTGCTGTAATGCCTTATGTTGGTATCGGACCTGCTGGGTTTTAAAAACTGGTATCGTTGTTCCCAGATGCGGATGGTGTGTGCTTTAATGCCAGATAGGTTTTCCAGATCCTTAATAGTAAATGAATGCATTGAGAAAGTTGTTTGATATAAAACAAAGAAACAGCCTGTTTTGTTTAATTCTTAAGAATAGGACTTATACAAAGATTAAGAAAAAACTACCAAAACGATATTATCAGCGGTTCATTTATAAATCAGCAATATAATTTCAAACAGATTTGGCCATTCGGCCAATGTCATAAAATTAAGAAAAACAATAACGAATAATGAACAAGGAATATCGAATAATGTAGTAATCCAGCCATTTCTACATTCATTATTCCATGTTCGATATTCGATATTTTAATAGTTCACCTAAACTTAATTACATTGCCATTCGGCATAAAAAGCAACTACCTGCTCAAGTACACTTTTTGATACCAAACTTCCATGCTAAAAACTGTCCATAATATTTTCGCTCTTTTTTCGGCAGCTATTTTCACGGTATTGTTCAACAGATCATTCATAAAACGTTGATCAATATATTGGCAATTTAAAGCATTTTTATCACTAATATAATCACAGATAATTTCCTTCAATTGATTTTCTACCCAATTTTTAAGTGGAATTTCAAACCCTCGTTTTGGCTGATTGATTAATTCCTTTGGCAGGTATTTTTTGGCTAATTGCCTCAATAGATATTTTGTAGTACTTCCTTTTATTTTAAAGCTATCGTTGATGCCGGGTGCATATTCCAGCAACTCTTTGCTAAGAAAAGGGCTTCGGCCTTCCAACGAATTGGCCATATTGGCAATGTCCATTTTTACCAACAAGTCGCTGAACAAAGTGGTATTAAAATCCATGTTCATTATTTTGCTAAGTCCACTTATATCAGCAGTAGCAATGGCAGCAAAATCTTGCCGCATCATTCCTAAATAATCTGAATCAGGCCGGGAGATATTGTTTTCAAAATCCTCAAAAATATCAACACCGGCAGATAAATAAATGTGCAACTGATCTTTTGAAGCTAAGGAAGCCAGCCGGTAAATATAATTGTAAGCTGATTTTTTTTCCTCAGCATAAGGCAATATATTCTTTACAAGTTTAGCAGCTCCTTTTACTATCGCATTGGCATTAAAAAAATCATATTGTGCAAAAGGTACATAGCGTCTGTACCCGCCAAACAATTCATCGGCACCATCCCCGTTTAATATTACCGTGAGGTGCTTTTTAGCTTCCTTACTAACATAATAGCTGGGTATGGCCGAACTATCAAAAAATGGCTCCCCATAATTACACAATATTTTTTCGATATCAAATTTCAGGTTATCGAAAGATATGGGGATTTCTGTATGATGCGTTCCATATTGATTGGCAACCAATCTTGCCAGTGGTGCCTCATTATATGCTCCATCAAATGAAACTGTAAATGTTTTTATTTGCTGGTTGTATTTACTGGCAATAGCTGTTACAAGACCGCTATCAATACCACCGCTTAAAAAACTACCCACTTCCAGGTCGGATGATTCTACTCTTCTTTTTACAGATGTATGCAACAGCTCATCTACCTTTTGCAGGCTATCCTGTAATCCGTCTTTATTTTTTGATTGGTAAAATTGGTTGATATTCCACCAACGGGTTTCCTTTGCATCCATTGTTGTGCTATCAATTATTAAATAGCTTCCTGCGTTTAACTCCAACACATTTTTGTAAGGCGTAAGTTGTTTGTAAAATGAACCCAGGCGCAAATAGTGAAATAGGTTATCGTTCTCCATCTGCAATGGCAACAAGGCTTTCAGGCAGTTTAGTTCACTTGCAAAAACAATTTTTTCATAATCCCTGTAATAATACAGCGGCTTTTTACCGGCTCGGTCTCGTGCAATAAAAAGCTTTTTTTCTGCCCGATCGTAAAGCGCAAATGCAAACATACCATCGAGGTATTGTAACATATCCACACCAAATTTCCTGTATAGCAACAATAGGGTTTCCGTATCCGAACTGGTGATTCCTGTTATATTTAATTGTTGCCTTATTTCCTGATGATTGTAAATTTCTCCATTAAAGATGATGGTATATCGATCATCGAGGTGCATGGGTTGTTTGCCACCGCCAATGTCGAGTATTGAAAGACGGAGATGGTAAAAATCAATATTATCTGTGCGGAAACCATTTTGCTCATCGGGACCACGATGCAGCATTTGTTCATCTATTTGTTGATAGGATAAGGTGAAATTAACTGCACCTGCAATGCCACACATAAATACACTTTTGTTATAGGTGGCAAAATAACTCTATATTGTTGAAAAGCAATTGACATTTTAAGATAAATTTGCCCGGATGCCATGATGCTATTTTCTGCTAACCACATCTTTAAAAAAATATGGGGCTTATAGACCTGATACTTTTCCCGTTGTATGTTTTGTTTTTCAGCCTCGTTTTTTCTGCCAGGCGAAAACGCATAGAAGATCCTGTTTTAAAAAAATACCAGCTCCAGGGCTTTTGGATAAAAGTATTAAGCACCATTGCTTTTATAATATTCAGCGTATTGTTTAAAGGAGACTCAATGAGTTTGTACTATCCTGAAGGAATTAATATTGCAAAATTGATAATAAAAGATGTTTCCAATATCAATATGCTCTTTATACCAGGAAAAGAATTTGATGAAAACCTGTTGGCAGATAGTTTTAACAGGGGATATTTTTCCAGCGAAAGTAATTATGTCATTACCCGGCTGGTGGCTGTTTTATCATTTTTTACATTTGGTAGTTACAGTTGTATTACACTTATTTTTTCTATGATTTCTTTCAGTGGCGTATGGAGGTTGTATAAGTTTTTTTATGAACAATACCCTCACCTGCACAACAAATTAGCCATAGCCATTATTTACCTGCCCACTTTTGTTTTCTGGAGTTCAGGAATTTTAAAAGACCCAATTTGTACTGGCATGATGGGCTGGCTTACCTATGCTTTGTATAATCTTTTGATAAAAAAACAAGGGCTGATTAAAAACTCTCTTTTAGTAATATTATCAGCAGTTATTTTAGGCACCATTAAATTATATATCCTGGTTTCGTATTTACCATTTTTATTGTTGTTTATTGTACTGCATTATGTGTTAGTGGCAAAGCATTTTATAACAAAGGCGCTTATTTTTATGGCTATTTTAATTATTGGCATTTTTGGTATTTACATATTGACTGATAAATTAAAAGAAGAAATGGGGGGACTTGCCTTTGATAAGTTAACAGAGTCGGTAAAAAATACACAAGATAATTTTCTCAATATCTCAGAACAGGCAGAATCCTCTTTTTCGCTTGGGGTAACTTTTGATGGATCTACTAGCAGCCTGGTAAAAATTGCTCCTGCTGCCATTACTGCAACCCTATTCAGGCCTTACTTATGGGAGTCTAAAAAAATATCTACGTTGTTATCCTCCCTGGAAAGTCTTGTGCTGATGTTGTTTACAATATTAGTATTTTTAAAGGCAGGGCCATTTCGTTTTGCAGGCGGCATTATTAAAGACCCTATGATTCTGTATTGCTTTTGCTTCTCCATTTTATTTGCCCTGTTTGTAGGAGCTACTACACTCAATTTTGGAACATTGGTTCGTTATAAAGTACCCTGTATGCCCTTTTACATTATTGCATTGATTTTAATTGGAGAGCGAACCAAACATAAAAAGAATGAACAAGAAACTGAAGTTATAAATGTTCCGGAACCTTTATAATTTAATAGCAGATTAATGCAAAATGATCTTTTGTAATTTCAATACTTACTAAAAAAAGTAAACTTACTAAAACAGGCGAGGACATTTTTTCTTATCCGGTAACCCTGTTGGTAGGCGAAAGGGTAAAGTTTTCTGCAAATGTTACCATCGAATTTTTAATATAATTAATAAAGGTCGTTCTTATTTGTATAGGAGATTTTGCAGCAAGCTTTGATAATATTAATTGAGGATTTGCAGTAAAATTATTGCTGAAAGCATCTATTGCCGGCCAAAAAATAAAACGTAGTTTTTTTGCTTTATCGGTTTTTTGATATACTAAAACAACCGCAGCCATCGCCACTAAAAAAAAGCAATAATGGATAAACGCTGTTAGCCCGCTATTACACTTGGCTTTATGAATATGAAAACGATTTCGAACATAAAAATACATCTTCCACATTTTTCCATAATCCCAATCTTTTTTATAACTAAATGCAGATGCAGGATGATAATGTATGCTATCAGCAATGGTGCAAACGGGTATCTTATTTTTTTTAGTAATGCGGTATAAATATTCTGTTTCATCACCCCATAAAAAAAACTGCTCTTTAGGAAACCCTACCCTTTCCACTATATTCCGGTGTATCATGGTGCCGTTAAATGGATGACCAATACCCTCAATAATGTTGGTATCAACATCGTGGATAGTTGGATAGTTCTTTGTTTTCCACACAAAGGTTTTCTTATCTTCCTTATTAATAACGGCACAGTTGCGCAAGCAAAGCCAGTTTAATTCCGGAGCTAATATTTTTTCCAGCGCATCTTCTTTAGGGTATCCATCATCATCCATACACCACATCCATGAAAATCCATTTTTATACGCCCATCTGATGCCGGTTTCAAATCCACCTCCGGAGCCGGTATTATTTTGCGTAATAAAATGTAAGCCTTCCTGAGCCTTCAGCCATTGCTCCGTATTATCTGTACTACCGTTGTTAATTACAAGTATAGCATCTGCCTTTTGGGTTTGATTGTTAAGCGCATTAATGCACGCTGTAAGAAGAGAAAGGCGATTGTATGTTACTACAATTGCAATTACTTTTTCCATAGGGATGGAGTTTAAGGTTAAGTATGTACGATTAAAATATTAACGCAGACAGCTATATCTTATTGTCTGTAGATAGCTTAATTTATACGGTAAAAATAAAAAAGCTACTACAAAAGCATTTTTTTTCTACAACGATTTTAAAAAATAATACAACCTGTAATTGTGCTGGCATTGAGATAAAACGGGCAGTCATTAATAGCCTGCTATTTAGTATTATTACTAAACTTTTAAACTCTCAAAACATAGATAAGAGGATGATTTTTACAAGGCCTAATGGGTTTACTTTTAAACTGCCTGTTCTAAATTAGGAAATACAGGTGGCTTTTCATTTTGTTGCACACTGCTAATAAATTGCTGTGCCATCTGCATAGCTTCGTCTATTACGTGGTGCATATCCATGTAGCGATAAGTAGCCAACCGGCCTAAGAATGATACAGTAGTTTGTTGTGTTGCTAAATGGCGGTATTGCAGCAAAAGTGCTTTGTCGGCGGCCAATCGTTTTGGATAAAAGGGAACATCATCCGGCCCTGTTTCCTTGCTAAATTCGGTAAAGTAAACTGTATTGTCATGCTGCTCCCATGGTGTAAAATGTTTGTGTTCGGTAATCCTTGTATGCGGTATATTTTCGTCGCAAAAATTCATTTGTGTAGCGCCCTGAAAATCGCCGCTGGCATAATTTTTTTTAAATGTAACCGTGCGATAGCCAAGCCTGCCATATTGGTAATTAAAATAGGCATCAATTGGTCCGGTATAAAAAATATGATCAAAACTTTGCCCATCAACAAAAGGTTGAAACTTTTTATCAAGGACTACTTTAATAGAAGGATGGTCAATCATTTTTTCCATTACAGCTGTGTATCCCTCTACTGGTATACCTGTGTACGGGTTGGCATGGTAATTATCATCGTAATTAAATCTTACGGGGATGCGTTTTAAAAATGATGCAGGCAATTCTTTTGGCTCGCAGCCCCATTGCTTTTTGGTGTAGCCATAAAAAAAGGCTTCGTATAATTCTCTGCCGATAAAACTCAATGCCTGCTCTTCAAAATTTTGCGGGTTGGTAATGGTTTTATCTGCCAGACTTTCTAAAAAAGCAGCTGCTTCAGGTGGAGAAAAATTTTTATTAAAAAACTGGTTGATGGTATGCAGGTTAACAGGCAGCGAATAAATACTATCACCGCTCCTGGCTTTTACCCGGTGTACATAAGGCCTGAATTCTACAAAGCTGTTTACAAAATCCCAGATATGTTTTTTATCCGTATTGAAAATATGAGGACCATAACGATGCACCATTATGTTAGTTTCGGCATCCCTTTCCGTGTGACAATTGCCTCCAATATGGCTACGCTCATCCCATATTTCTACAATACAATTGGATGCAGTTGCCAATTGATGAGCCAATACACAGCCGGAAAATCCGGCGCCTGCAATTAAATAACGTTTAGCCATTTTTGCTACTGATATCTTGATTAAGACAAATGTAAAAGAAAAAAAGATGGATGCCGCTGTATAAACGCTGGGATATGGAAAGTAGTACTGTGTTTAGAATAAAATGACAGATCGATTGTTGAATGCTAAATGGTCAATGGTGAAATATTGACCATTCACCATTCACTCTTAACTTAACATTAGTACCTAAAGGCGGGGATAAATAAAAGACAGGTTGCATGATTAAACAAAACAATAGCTATTATCAAATCAATTCATTTCTTTGTATTTCAAAAAAAAAAATCATTGAACAAACATTTCACCTACTTTCTTATTTTGGCTGTTTCGCTGGTGGGCCCGCTGGCACTTAGCTTTGATAAAAAAGTAGCTTTCCACAAAAGATGGAAATACCTTTTTCCTGCCATGATTTTCCCTTGTTTATTCTATATAGCGTGGGATATATACTTTACATCAAAGGGCGTTTGGTGGTTTAATGAGGATTATATCACCGGTATAAAAATTATTAACCTGCCGGTAGAAGAAGTGCTTTTCTTTTTGATAGTGCCGTACTGTTGTCTGTTTATTTACGAATGTGTACGTTGTTATTTTCCTGGATTAAAAAATAAATGGCAGGCAGATGTGATGATGCAAATGCTTGCAGTGGTTTTGTTTATTACCGGTATCATTTTCTATAACCGTTATTATACCAGCTGGACTTTTATTTTCAATGCCGTTTTCATTACCGGGTTGTATGTTTTTAAGAAACATATTTCAACATTTGATGCCACCTCTTTTTTAGTTGCTTATGGTATTATGTTACTGCCATTTTTAATTGTAAATGGTTTTCTTACTGCTATTCCCGTGGTGTTGTACAATGATGCTGAGAACCTGGGGATTCGTATCTACACTATTCCTTTTGAGGATACATTTTATGGAATGCTGCTGGTTTTAATGATTATAGTGTTGTACGAAAAACTAAAAAGCAGGAGCAGGACGTGAGGTAAAACAGCAGCTGGTTTGCAGCATGATATTCAAAAATTCAAAGAACAATACAATTAAAATTAATGAAAGGCTAAACATACAGCAGAGGCGCATTTCAAATCCAAAAGCTATTGGATACCGCTCTTTATTTTGGTAGTAAAGAAGTAATAAATTGCCGTTGAGGCGTTAAGTCGCTGAGTTATAAAAGAAATAAAAACGTCTTTACTCCTTAACGGCAAAACTAAGTACCCATTTGATGCTGCGATAATATGAAACGCAACCCGGCAAAATAAACCATTTCATTACACATATAGGGAGGCGGCAAAAATCAGCAACCAACTCCATCAGTTTATTTTTTACTTTTACAATATGGCAAACCCCAATTTAAATAATGAAGGCGCATCGCTTAATGCCGGAGAAAAGGAATTTGAGAATAATATCAGGCCCAGTGAAATGGCTGATTTTACCGGACAGCCACAAACAATAGAGAATTTACGCATATTCATTAAAGCCGCTAAAATAAGGGGAGAAGCACTCGACCATATTTTATTTCATGGCCCGCCGGGCCTGGGTAAAACAACGTTAAGCAGGATTGTTGCCAACGAACTTGGCGTGAGTATTAAAGAAACCAGCGGACCAGTTATTGAAAAACCCGGAGACCTGGCAGGCCTGTTGACCAACCTAGAGACAAATGATGTTTTATTCATTGACGAAATACACCGTTTGAGTAATGTTGTAGAAGAATATTTGTATGCAGCGATGGAAGATTATCGCATTGATATTATGATTGACAGCGGCCCCAATGCAAGGAGTGTGCAAATAAATCTGAATCCTTTTACATTGATTGGCGCCACCACCAGAAGTGGTTTACTAACAGCCCCACTGCTATCCCGTTTCGGTATTAAATCGAGACTGGAATATTACAATGCTGCTACGTTACAAAAAATTATTTTAAGAAGTGCAGGTATTTTAGGCACACAGATAAGTGTGGATGCAGCCCATGAAATATCCAGGCGAAGCCGTGGCACTCCACGGATTGCCAATAGCTTGTTGCGCAGGGTAAGGGATTTTGCACAGGTATTGAATGATGGCACCATCGACATTGGTATTACCCAGCATTCATTAAAAGCGTTGAATGTAGATGAACATGGCCTTGATGAAATGGACAACCGTATCTTAAATGCCATTATTGATAAATTTAAGGGAGGTCCTGTGGGCATTACAACCATTGCCACTGCAGTAGGTGAAGAGGCTGGCACTATTGAAGAAGTATATGAACCGTTCCTGATACAGGAAGGCTTTTTACAACGCACAGCAAGGGGCAGAGAGGCAACGGCAAAAGCATACACACACCTGGGTAAAATAAAAACAATCGGAGGAGAAAACAGCTTATTTAGTTAAGGCATCTCTAAAAACTAATTATTTTTTTTACCTCGCTTTTAATTCCTCTCCAAAAGAATGAAAAGGAGCGTTTTTAGAGATGCACTTAATTTAATTACACCTGATTGATCAAACATATAAAAAACAAGGAGACATAAAAAATTATTCCGCCACCAGCCTAAACCCATTACCATGAATATTTACAATTTCTATAGTGCTATCCTCTTTTAAATATTTACGCAACTTGGCAATATATACATCCATACTGCGTCCATTAAAATAGGTATCACTGCCCCATATTTTTTTAAGAGCAATTTCCCTGGGTAACAAATCATTTTTATACTCACACATCATTTTGAGCAATTCATTCTCTTTTGGTGAAAGTGTATTCATTTTACCATCAATAGAAAGTTCCCTCAGGCGTGGATTAAAATGATACCTGCCTAAATCAAACTCTGCATTTACTTCTTCCCTGTGCAATTCTTCGTTGCGTTTTAAAATGGCTTTTATTTTCATCAGCAACACCTCACTATCAAAAGGCTTGGTAATGTAATCATCTGCACCCAATTTATAACCCTGAATAATGTCATCCTTCATAGTTTTGGCACTCAGGAAAAACAACGGAACATCCGGGTTAATATCCCTTATTTCCTCAGCCAGCGTAAAGCCATCCATATTGGGCATCATTACATCCAGCAGGCAAATATCAAATTTCTCTCTTTGAAAAGCAGCAAGCCCAAGCCTGCCATCTCTTTCCAGAATTACATCATAATCATTCAACTCTAAATAATTTTTTAATACCATACCGAGGTTGGTATCATCTTCACACAATAATATTTTGGGTTTTGTTGGTTCCATGTTAAATATGTTTATTAGCAAATAAAATTAATTCGTATTAGATAAAGGTACTATAGCAAATAATATTTTGTTAAAGGTAGTTTTATTAATGGGCGTTTCAAATTAATACGGCAACAAGTAGTTACTTAGTTTTGCCTTTAAGGCACAAAGACGTTTTTATTTCTTTAGGGTTAGGCATTTATTTCGCAAACGAATATTGCTACGGCCTCTAATAAAAAGTGCTAGAAAATTTCAACATAGTCCGTTAAGAAATCAAGGCTGTTTGAGCCGGGCATAAGCTTCAATCCATTGAACTACTGTCGGCGAGTTCCTTGATTTTATCCGCCGCGGCGGATTGATTTTTTTTGTTTCTTTTTTTTATCAAGAAAAAAAAGAAAATGAAGT
>JAYTTM010001043.1:0-14199 GCA_043745055.1 Chitinophagaceae bacterium
AGTAGATTGTATTGATAAGCATGAACCCAACAGCGATGCAAGACGCAATGCCTATAATTCAGATATTACTTATGGTACCAACAACGAATTTGGTTTTGACTACCTGAGAGATAACATGGTACACAACCCGGATGAGATGGTGCAACGCAAACATCATTTTGCTATGGTAGATGAGGTGGATAGTGTGTTGATTGATGATGCCCGTACGCCTTTAATCATTAGTGGACCCATTGGTCATAGCGATAATACCCAACAATTTTTTGACCTTAAACCACGAATTGAAAAACTGGTTGATGCACAGCGCAGGGCTGTCAATCAATATTTAATTGATGCCAAAAAGAAAATTGCCGAAGGCAATGATGATCCAAAAGACAGCGGCCTTTCTTTAATGAGGGCACACCGTGGGTTACCTAAAAACAGTGCCTTAATTAAATTTTTAAGCGAACCGGGTATCAGGGTAAAATTGCAGAAGAGTGAAAACTATTACCTGGCAGATCAGCAGAAAGAAATGCCCAAGGTGGATGAAGAACTGTTCTTTCACATAGATGAAAAAAATAACCAGGTAGATTTAACTGATAAAGGAATCAATCTTATTACCAAAGCGGGGGAAGATACAGAGTTCTTTATTTTACCCGATATCGCTACCAAATTAGCCAATATCGAAAAAGGCAGTTTACCTGCTGATGAAAAATTAAAGGGAAAAGAAGCACTCCTGAGTGAATATTCTCTTAAGGCAGAAAGAATCCATACGGTACAACAATTATTAAAAGCCTACACATTATTTGATAAAGATGTAGAGTATGTGGTAATGGAAGATGCGGTGAAAATTGTTGATGAACAAACAGGTCGTATCCTTGATGGACGCCGCTACAGCGATGGCCTGCACCAGGCTATTGAAGCAAAAGAAAACGTGAAGATTGAAGCCAGCACACAAACTTACGCAACCGTTACGCTGCAAAATTATTTCCGTATGTACCACAAACTTTGTGGTATGACTGGAACTGCGGAAACAGAAGCTGCAGAGCTTTGGGATATTTACAAACTGGATGTGGTAACCATCCCCACCAATGTAAAAGCCATCCGTAAAGATGAAGAAGATTTAGTGTACAAAACCGTAAGAGAAAAGTATGCTGCGGTTATTGATGAGATAGAAAAATTGCGCAATGCAGGCCGCCCGGTACTGGTGGGTACTACCGATGTTAAGGTGAGTGAATTGCTGGGCCGGATGTTACAGGTACGTAAAATTCCGCACAATGTATTGAATGCAAAACAACATGCCCGTGAAGCACAGGTAGTAGCGGAAGCTGGTTTAACAGGCGCCATCACTATTGCTACCAACATGGCCGGTAGGGGTACAGATATTAAATTGGGTACCGGTGTAAAAGAAGCCGGTGGCTTGGCAATTGTTGGTACAGAGAGGCACGAAAGCCGTCGTGTAGACAGGCAGTTGCGTGGACGGTCAGGTCGCCAGGGAGATCCCGGTACCACACAGTTTTTTGTAAGTCTGGAAGATGATTTGATGCGCATGTTCGGCAGCGAACGTATTGCCTCACTCATGGACAGGATGGGCTACAAAGAAGGTGAAGTTATTCAGCACAGCATGATCTCCAAATCAATTGAAAGGGCACAGAAAAAAGTAGAAGAAAACAACTTTGGTATCCGTAAGCGCCTGTTGGAATATGATGATGTAATGAACAAGCAACGTAATGTGGTGTACGGCAAACGTAACCATGCTTTATTTGGAGAAAGACTGGCGCTGGATTTAGACAATGCTTTTTATTCAGTAGCTGATGGCCTGGTAAATTCTTTTAAAGAAACCAACGATTTGGAGGGTTTAAAATTAGCAGCCATTGTAAACTTTGGTATTGATACCAGCATTACCCAGGAAGAATTAGAGAAGGGCGTTGCCAACCAGGTTGCTGAAAAACTGTATTTAGAAGGTAAAGAAAATTACAACCGAAAGGTGAGGGAAATGGCGAAAAATACTTTCCCCATAATAAAAAATATCCGCAAAGAACAAGGTAGCCATATAGAAAACGTAGCAGTACCGTTTACGGATGGCCGCAAAGTAATACAGGCATTGGCCAACCTCGACAAGACCATTACTACCGAAGGCGGCGAACTGATGAATGCCCTGGAACGCAGCATCACCCTGGCTTTGATTGATGATGCCTGGAAAGAACACTTACGTGCCATGGACGATTTGCGGCACAGTGTACAAACTGCTGGTTACGAACAAAAAGATCCGTTGGTGATTTATAAGATAGAAGCCTTTAGTGCCTTTAAGCAAATGGACGACCAGGTAAATAAAGATATTGTAAGTTTCCTTTGCCATTGCGGTATACCCATGGAGCAGTCCAATGCTTCTAAAATAAAAGAGGGCCGTGAAGAAAAAACCGACATGAGCAAAATGCGCCAGCGCAGAGAAGAATTTGCTACCAGCAGCACAGGCGGTCCGGATTATATGAGTCAGGAAAATGATTACATCGATCCATCCACACAAACAAAAAAAGAGCCCATACGTGTTGAGCCAAAAATTGGCCGCAACGATGCCTGTCCATGTGGAAGTGGTAAAAAATACAAGGCCTGCCATGGTAAAGACGCCTAAATTTCACATAAAACGGCATCTATAAAAATTCTCCTTTTCTTCTCTTTTGGAGAGGAATTAAAAGTGAGGTTAAATATAAAAACGAGCTTTTAGAGATGCCCTAAAATAATCAACAGCGCCATTCGTGAAAATGAATGGCGTTTTTTTTAGCCAGTTTCCAGGATAAATATTTGCAACATATTCAAACTTTCCAACCGAATTTTGTTACATGAACCAGCGCCAGTTATTTTTAAATCATATAGGCCAAACTTCCGATGCACCATTGGCTTTAGAAATTGTAAAAGCCAGGGGCAGCCGTATGTGGGATGTAGCAGGTAAAGAGTACATCGATCTTATCGGCGGCATTAGCGTTTGCAATGTGGGGCACTGTCATCCCAAAGTAGTGGAGGCAGTGCAAAAGCAGGCAGCAGAATACATGCACCTTATGGTGTATGGTGAATTGTTGGTAACGCCACAGGTAGCTTATGCAAAAAAACTGGTTGATCATTTGCCAGCATCACTCAATTCCGTTTTTTATACGGCCAGTGGCAGCGAAGCTACAGAAGGTGCTATGAAGCTGGCTAAACGGGCAACCAACCGCACACAAATCATTGGCTTTAAAAACAGTTATCATGGCAGCACACAAGGTGCATTAAGTATAATGGGCAGCGAGTATTGGAAGAATGCTTTTCGTCCGCTATTGCCCGATACCCGGCAATTGGAGTACAATTCATTTGAAGATTTACTATACATCACTGAGCAAACTGCTTGTGTTGTGGCAGAAACTGTTCAGGCTGAAGCCGGCGTATTGACGCCACAAAACGGATGGCTGCTGGCATTGCGTAAACGCTGCACCGCTACTGGTACATTACTGGTGCTGGATGAAATACAATGTGGCTTTGGCCGTAATGGTACACTTTGGGCCTTTCAACAATTTGATGTGGTGCCGGATATTTTGTTGTTGGGTAAAGCCCTGGGCGGTGGTATGCCACTGGGTGCTTTTGTTGCAGATAAAAAATTGATGGATCTGTTTACTTATAATCCGGTGCTGGGACATATCAACACTTTTGGTGGTCATCCGGTAAGTTGTGCCGCCGGGCTTGCTGCTTTTAATGTATTGATGAACGAAAATTTATTATCATCATTAAAAGAAAAGGAAGCATTATTTCTTTCATTACTGCAACACCCGGCAATAAAAGCTGTAAGAAGTTGCGGCCTGATGATAGCAGTTGAGTTTGATAGTTTTAAAACCAACAAGCAACTGATTGACATTTTAGTTGATATAAATACAGGCAACGCAGGTGTATTTACCGACTGGTTTTTATTTGCAAGCAACTGCCTGCGAATTGCGCCACCATTGGTAATTAGTAATGAAGAAATTTCACTTGCCTGCCATAGTATCATTAAAGCATTGGATAGTTTTTAAACAGGATATATTTCTTTCATGGAACCTTCCGCTATCCAATTGCAAGTTTTAAAATGCCGAATCAAGCATACATACTGATAACTTTTTTCAGCATCGTATAAAATTTAGGCCATTGATACCTCCAGATCAACGGAATTCTGTGCTTACAAGTAAAATGTCAACTTCTTACTAATGAAATAACACTCTCTCTTTTTTCGCTCAAAAGCTTCTTACTCATCCAGTCTATATTCCGTTTATAAAAAAGCGTTCAATTTTTTGGAATAAATCCATAAACTGGACAATTAATGTAATACAGAAACGTTACTAGTTAATATATCCTAATTCAATATCCAGTTTAATATCTATTATGGGACCTTATAAAATTTTTATTGTTGAAGATGATCCATGGTATGGCGAAATCTTAGAATACCATCTTTCCCTCAACGAAGATTATGCAATTACCCGGTTTGAAACAGGTAGCCAATGCCTTGCTAACCTGCATAAAAAGCCCGATCTCATCTCTATTGATTTTTCACTGCCTGATTTTACCGGCGATAAACTGTATCAAAAAATTAAGGATGTGGATGAAACAATTCCCGTAATTGTTATCAGCGGACAAGAAGAAATATCCATAGCAGTAAAAATGCTTAAGATGGGCGTTACAGACTACATCATCAAGGATGAAAATACTAAAGACATGCTTTGGAATGCGGTAATTAATATCCGCAAAATGGGTAATCTTAAAAAGCAGGTAGAGCAATTAAAAGAAGAACTAGGGCAAAAATTTTCTTTTGAAAAAAGCATTAAAGGTCAAAGTGCTGCTTTGCAGAAAATATTTGGGTTGATGGAGAAAGCAACCAAAACAAATATCAATGTTTCTATAACGGGTGAAACAGGAACGGGTAAAGAAGTAGTTTCCAAAGGAATTCACTACAGCAGCGACAGAAAGAAAAAATCATTTGTTGCAGTTAACATGGCTGCTATCCCAAAAGAACTGATAGAAAGTGAATTGTTTGGTCATGAAAAAGGCGCTTTTACAGGGGCTGTTGCAAGAAAAGCAGGCAAGTTTGAAGAAGCCAATGGCGGTACAATTTTTTTAGATGAAATAGCAGAGCTGGACTTAAGCCTGCAAAGTAAAATTTTACGGGTATTGCAGGAAAGAGAGATAGTAAGAGTTGGTGGAAATGAAAAAGTAAAACTGGATATAAGGCTAATTGTTGCTACTCACCGCAACCTGGCAGAAGAAGTTAAGAAAGGTAATTTTAGAGAAGATTTATACTACAGAATTATTGGTTTGCCAATAGAATTGCCGCCTTTAAGAGACAGGGGCAACGATGTATTGATACTGGCAAAATTTTTTGCGGATGAATTTGCAAAGGATAATAAACTGCCGGTTATTAATATAGCAACCGATGCCAAGGATAAATTAATGCGGTATCATTTTCCAGGTAATATTCGTGAGCTCAAAGCTATGATGGACCTGGCTTGTGTTATGTGTAACGAAAATGAAATAAGGGCGGAGGATATTTCTTATACTTCCACCAAGGCTGATGAAGTGTTTTCGCTTGAACAAAAAACATTGCGACAATATACCTGTGATATCATCAAACATTTTTTACATAAATATGATGATGATGTAATGATGGTTGCTGAAAAATTGGACATCGGAAAGTCTACTATTTATAAAATGATTCAACAGCGGGAGATCGTTATTTAATACTAACTGATAAGTATGGCTTAATAAATGTAACCTGCAAAGATTCGAAAAAGAAAAGAGCCCTTTTTTAAAATAAAGGCTTTATTTTCTGATGAATATATTCAGTTTTTCACCATTGTTAAAGGCAATGTTAAAGCGAATCGTAAGGCAATAGTTACCTGTATTAAAAACATAAATATCAGTACATTTTATACGCTATTAAATACATACAATTTAAAGTAAGGGTTTAAAAACATGAAAATAAATACTTTCACACTTGATAGCACACAATTTGAAAAGATTTCACCTTTTTATATGTTGCTTGATGAAAATCTTACGATTGTTTCTTTCGGTAAGTTATCTGCTAAATTATTTATGCTGGATGGCACACAACATTTTTGTTCCCTTTTTACAATTATTTTACCTGCTTATTCTGAAACTTCATTTGAAGCTTTAAAACAGGTAAAAGATGAAGTCTTTTTTTTTACAACGGCACACAATAAAAAAATAACCTTAAGGGGAAATTTTGAATGGCTTGCCGATAAAAATAAATTGTTGTTTATTGGTTCTCCCTGGTTTGGCTCTATCGATAATGCAGGAGACAATAATTTAAACCTTTATGATTTTTCGGAACATGATTCCGTTGAGGATTTACTGAGTATGCTAAAAACGCATGAAATTACTGCAAGGGAATTAAAAGGATTGCTGACAACAATCAATAATCAAAACCATAAATTTAAAAACGACAAGGAAGAGTTAAAACGACTTTCTCTTGTAGCCAGTTTAAATGAAAGCGGTGTATTGTTTACAGATTCAAAAGGCCTTGTAGTATGGTGTAACGAAGGCTTTGTTCAGCTTACAGGTTACACTATACAGGAAGTAATTGGCAAAACCCCCTTAGAGCTTTTTAAAGGCCCGCTCAGTAGCGCTAAAGGGATAAGGGAAATGCTGGAAGCCTTTACTTCAGGCAGAAATTTTATTGTAGAAGATAAGCACTACCGTAAAGATGGCACCTGTTTTTGGGGCCGCACCAGAAGCCAGTCTATATTAGGTGATAGTGGAAATGTTTTGCAATATTTTGCCATCATGGATGATATAACGGTTGAGAAAGAGCAGGAAGAGATTTTAAAACAGTATGAGAAAAATTTCCGGAATGCACTGGAAAAAATTGGTGATAATGTATGGGAGTATGATTACCGTACAGGCAAAACTTTTTTCTCCAGATCTGCCAATAATTTATTTGAACAAACCAACAATAAAAATATAGATGCCTATACTTTATGGAGGCAGATAGTACATAAAGAAGATGTGGATATTCTTATACAAAATGATAGTCAGGTGAGCAAGGGAGCAATAGATCACTTCACGCTGGAGTATCGTATTGTTGATAAGGATCAGCATATTCGCTGGATATTAGACAGAGGGGTAGTAATAGAAAAAGACGCCAGCGGCCTTCCGCAAAAAATTATTGGTACACACACAGATATTACTACCATCAAACTAACAGAAGCTGCACTACACGAAAGTGAACAACGCTGGCAATTTGCATTAGAGGGTTCTGGTGATGGTATTTGGGATTGGAAAACTACGCAGGACATAGTTTATTTTTCTAAGCCATGGAAAAAAATGCTTGGCTATGCTCCAGATGATATCGGTGAAAATATAGCTGAATGGCAAAAACGCATTCATCCTGAAGATGCACCTGCCATGCAGGATGCATTGCTTAAATACCTTTGTGGCGAACTTCCAGCATTTCACAGTGAACACAGAATGCTTTGCAAAGACGGCACCTACAATTGGGTATTATCACGTGGTATGATTACAGATCGTACCGCAGATAATAAGCCCACCAGGATGATTGGCACACAGACCGATATTAACCATATCAAGCAAACAGAAGTAGAACTTTCTCAACGGGTAAAACAGTTTCAGGGGTTATCAGAAAATATTCCGGGCGTAATATTTGAATATGAATCTCGTCGGGATGGTAGTCATCTATACCGGTATCTGAGCCCCGCAATGGAAAAAATATTTGGTATTAAGCCAAGCAGTATTTTTAAACTAACACAATTTATTCATCCCAACGATCTGGAGGAAATGGAGGCCACGCTGGCAAAAGCTGCTTATACATTGGCTCCTTTTTACCTGGAATCAAGGTTAATTCTGCCGGGAAAAGGTATTGTATGGCGGTCCATCAGTTGTTCATTTTCTTATAAATCAGAAATGGGTGCCAAAGTATTTACAGGGCTGATGCTGGATATATCTGAAAGGAAAAAAGCTGATGAAAAACTGAACGAATCTGAAAACAGGCTGGCATCATTGATAGCCAATTTGCAAACTGGTATACTGATGGAAGACGAAAATCATCAGATAGTTTTAACGAATGAATTGTTCTGCAAAATGTTTGGCCTAAACCGTAACCAGGAGGAAATCCGGGGAATGGATTATACTGAAATTATTACGCAGGTAAAACATTTATTTAAAGACCCCGAATATTTTGCAGAGCGGATTGTTACCTTACTTGAGTTTCAGCAACTAACGGTAAATAATATCTGGGAGCTAAAAGACGGACGGGTTTTTAGCCTTGATTTTATACCCATTTACAACAATAAAGTGTACAAGGGGCATTTGTGGAAATATACAGATGTTACAACAGAAAGTACTGCTGTAAACGCATTAAGGATTAGTGAAGAAAAATACCGCAGCATTATTGCCAACATGAACCTTGGTTTGCTGGAAATAGATACAGAAGAAAATATATTATTTGCCAACCAGTGCTTCTGTGATATGTGCGGCTTTGATCTGGATGAATTAATAGGCAGCAGGGCAGCCAAGCTTTTTTTGAAAGGTGAAAATATAGAGTTGATGGAGCGTAAGAATGAGGAACGCAAAAGGAATACTTCGGATGCTTACGAGATAGTTGTGAAAAATAAAAGAGGGCAGGTAAGGTGGTGGCTTATAAGTGGAGCACCAAGGCACAATGAAAATGGCGAACTGGTAGGTTCTATCGGCATACACCTGGATATTACCGCACAAAAAGAATTGGAATACGAACTTACTATTGCAAGAGAACAGGCAGAGGAATCTACCAGGAGTAAAGAAGTTTTTCTGGCCAATATGAGTCACGAAATACGCACGCCGATGAATGCAATTTTGGGTATGAGTAACCAGTTGTCTAAAACTACTTTAAACAGTAAGCAACAATTTTATTTAGATACTATCAATTCAGCTTCCGAAAATTTATTGGTTATCATCAATGATATTTTAGACCTTTCAAAAATTGAAGCAGGCAAACTGAGTCTTGAAAAAATAGCATTTGAACCCCTGGAGGTTATTAAAAGAGCCATGCAGGTATTGTTACATAAGGCAGAGGAAAAGGGGCTGGTATTAACTAATTCTACTTTTGATGAAAAGATATCACCCGTTTTAATGGGCGATCCTTATCGCCTAAACCAGGTGTTCCTTAACGTTATGAGTAATGCCATTAAGTTTACGGAGAGAGGCGAAGTAGATATTGCTGTAACAGTTGTTAATGACATGAAAGATGAACAGCTGTTAAGGGTTACCATTAAAGATACTGGAATAGGAATGGATGAGCCATTTGTGAAAAGCTTATTTGAAAAATTTTCGCAGGAAGATGCTTCCGTTACAAGGCAATACGGAGGTACCGGCCTTGGAATGAGTATTTGTAAAGAACTGATAGAATTGATGGGTGGCGTTATAAGAGCAACCAGTAAAAAAGGAGTAGGATCCAGTGTTATATTTGAAGTTACTTTCCCCAAAGGAATGGCTGCTGATTTGCCTTCAAAAGAAACCTTTGTTGCTAATGAAAGTATGCTGGCAGGTAAAAAAATACTGGTAGTGGATGATAATGAAATGAACAGGCTGGTAGCAACTACCATTTTAAATAATTACGGTGCCGAAACGGTGGAAGCCGGCAATGGTCAGGAGTCTGTAGAATACCTGATGAAAAATTTAGTTGACCTTGTATTGATGGACATACAAATGCCGGTGATGAATGGATTTGAAGCTACTAAAATTATCCGCAACGTCATCAGCAAAACACTGCCCATTATTGCACTTACGGCCAATGCTATTAAAGGCGATAATGAAAAATGCCTGGAAGCTGGAATGAATGATTATATGTCGAAGCCTTTTAAAGAGGAAGATTTATTAAGAAAAATTGCAACCAGTTTGCTGGCAGAATTGCCGGAAAACACAAAAGCAGTTGCCAAACAAGTTGAACGGCCAGTGAGTTATTACGATATATCCGAAATAAAAATTATTAGCAGGGGAAACGATGAATTTGTAAAAAAAATGCTAAAAATGTTTATCGAACAAACCCCGGGTCACCTCTCAGAAATGCGCACAAAATTACAATCAAATCAACTAACAGTGGTAGGAGAAATTGCCCATCGTATAAAACCAACCATTGATAATATGGGTATCGTTTCTCTAAAAGCAACCATCAGGGAAATTGAAAAAATTGGTAAAAGTGGTTCTGATGATGGAGCGTTGCCGGGCCTGATGGAAAAAGTTGAAACTGATATTTCGTTTGCAATTGAGGCCATTAAAAGTGATTATCAATTAGCCTGATAATTAAATGGGTTGTATTGGTTTAGTTGAGTAACTCGTTTACTTTGATAGCGTAGTTTTAATAAAAAAGAAGTCACCAGATAAGTGACTTCTTTTAATGTGCGGCAAAGGAGATTCGAACTCCCACACCCTTGCGGGCGCTACCACCTCAAAGTAGTGCGTCTACCAATTTCGCCATCGCCGCATTCCTTTTTGGTAATTTTATTGAGGTGTGCAAATGTAAAATAATTTTATTCAACCCGAGTGGTTAATAAAATGCTTTTTGTAAAAAAGATATCTTATCAGCAAGCCTGTTTTATTTTTTCAGAATTATTCTAAAAGTTGTTCCTTTTCCGGCTTCAGTGTTTTTTACAAACAAAGATCCCTTATGGTATTGTTCAATAATTCTTTTTGATAAGCTTAGGCCAAGTCCCCAGCCCCTTTTCTTTGTGGTAAACCCTGGCTTAAATACATGGTTAATATTTAACTTGCTGATACCTTTACCTGTATCTGCTACATCAATAACTACCTGTGCTGTTTCGTCTTTTATGTTTATGCTGATATTGCCTTTCCCTTCCATTGAATCCAATGCATTCTTCAATAAATTTTCAATCACCCAATCAAAAAGCGGTCCATTAATTATCCCGGTAATTTCATCTTCCCCATTGCTGTTAAGGGTGAAATTAACTTTTTCCGGTGCTCTTCGTTTTATGTATGCCACCATGCTGGCTATTTGCGCAACAATATTGATGGGCTCAAGCTGAGGAGTGCTGCCAATTTTGCTAAACCGGTCACTCACAAGTTTTAGCCTGTCCACATCTTTGCTCATCTCATGCATAATTTTTTCGTTTCCTCCCTTTTCATTCAATAGTTCTATCCAGCCCTGCAAGGAAGAAAGCGGCGTGCCAAGCTGGTGGGCAGTTTCTTTGGCCATGCCCGCCCATACCTGGTTTTGGGTTGATTTGTTTCGGGTGGATATGGTGATTAAAGTAATGATAATAAAAAGCGCTACAATAAATAGCTGGATCAAAGGGTAGTAGCGCACCTCCTGTAATAATTTTGAATCACCATAATAATATTTATTAATAATCAGTGGATCGCTGCTTATTTCTATTTTTATTTCTTCATTCAATTGTTTAAACTCCTGAACTTTTTTCCGAAGATAACTGCTGTCTTTTTTGATGGCATTGGTATCCAGGTTCAATCCTTCGCCTGAAGGGTTGTCCATTTCATCTGTTTCAATTATTGGGATATCGGTATTGTGAGAAGTAATAGTTGTGGTAAGATTCAACGCCGATTTATCGGTGGTGCCAATCCTTGTTTTTAAAGATTGCACCCATACTTCCACTTTTTCCCTTTCATCATGAGCAATTTTTTTTGCCAGGTAATTGGAGTAAAAAATGGTGCCGGATACAATAGCGATGGCAATAAAGCCCAGCCCCGTGCGCCAGTTAAACAGTTGCATAAACATGCAATAAAAATAAACAAATAATGCAGGTGCAAATACTTTTAATAAAACCCGCCTGCAAAAAAAGATTTAAACTATGTTTGTACGATTATCAAAATATTTTTACAGTTTCAATAAATGGCACTAGCATCAGCATTCAATAATGGAATTTCCTTATCAGGTACTCCTAAAAGCAGTCAATACTTTCCGCTGGTAGCAATTGTAATTTTAAATTGGAACGGTAAAAATTTTCTGCAGCAATTTCTTCCTGCATTATTGGCATCTACCTATCCCAACAAAAAAATTATTATAGCCGACAATGCCAGTACAGATGGCTCGGTAGATTTTTTGAGGAAAGCATATCCAATGGTAGAAATAATGTTGAATGCCTCCAATGAGGGATTTGCCAAAGGTTATAATACTGCGTTAAAAAAAGTAGAAAGCGATTACTATGTGTTACTTAATAGTGACGTAGAAGTAACGCCTGGCTGGATAGAACCTGTAATTGAGTTGATGGAGGCAGATGCTTCTATAGCAGCCTGTCAGCCTAAAATACGGGCTTATAAAGATCAATTACGGTTTGAGTATGCCGGGGCAAGTGGCGGTTGGCTGGATGGGCTGGGCTATCCATTTTCCAGAGGCAGAATATTTGATTATTTGGAAGAAGACCATGGACAATACGATGATGCTGCAGCATGTTTTTGGGCCACAGGCGCAGCCCTTTTTATCAGAGCTGCCGTGTACCATGAGGCGGGCGGGTTGGATGAATATTTTTTTGCACATCAGGAAGAAATTGATTTATGCTGGCGTTTGCAACTGGCTGGATATAAAATATATGTTCAGCCAAAATCGATTGTATATCATATTGGCGGGGGAACTTTGCCAAAAGAAAATAACCTGAAAGTGTTTTTAAATTTCAGGAATAACCTGATTATGCTGGCCAAAAACTTTCCGGTTGCCACTGCCTTATACAAAATTCCTATCCGCATGTTGCTGGATGCCATTGCCGCCTGGAAGGGTTTGCTTAGTGGAAGCGGGGGCTATTTTATTGCTATTTTTAAAGCGCACCTGCATTTTTTCAATTGGCTATTGTTGCATCAAAGTAAATCGGTATTTCCTGTTACAAAAAGGGGAGTGCTTCATGGTTATTACAAAGGTTCCGCCGTGTGGCAACATTTTGTAAAAAAGAAAACCCGATTTTCAGAAATTATTAATGGCAAATAATTTTTTTTACATCACTTGCCTTATTTTTGCACTGAAAATTTACTGTATGCAACCAGAATTTATAGATAATAAGCACAAAGATTTTGCACATAACTGGGTTACTTCATCCCGTTTTCTTTTTTTCTGCCAGATATTTTTGTTATCTGCATTTATTTTAGGCGGTTGCTATGGTATGTACACTCATCGTTACAAGGGGAAACCAGTAGTTGCGGTACCGGAAAGCACCCTGTACAACCCAGTATATAAATAAAAAATTTTGTAGTATAAATACAACCCCTATTTTTGCAGTCCGAAAAAAACGGGACAGTTCTTAAACAGGTTGAATTAACACTTCAACAATAAGCGGAAGTAGCTCATTTGGTAGAGCACGACCTTGCCAAGGTCGGGGTGGCCGGTTCGAGCCCGGTCTTCCGCTCAATATTTAAATCCCCCGAACTTTTGGGGGATTTTTTTTCAAACATAGTGTCACCCGGGTGGTGGAATTGGTAGACACGCAGGACTTAAAATCCTGTTCGCTGTAAGGCGAGTGACGGTTCAATTCCGTTCCCGGGTACTTTATAAGCCTTGATAGCAGTAGCTTTCGAGGTTTTTGTTTTTTGTATTTTCTGGTAGGCAATATTCTTTAAGATGTTGTGCCGGAATTCGACTTTTATGAAAATTACTTTTGTATAATTTTTTATCAGCCTTTTATGCATATCATTTGCATATCATTTTCATAATTAAAAATCCTTTCTTTCATTTTCTCAAGAAATCGAGTAAATGGTGACGCTTCTTTACAAAGGTTTATACATTAACTATATTAGCTACTTTGTTGCCTTTAATTTAAAACAATGCTCGCTATTAAATAGCTTACTTATCTATATTTATGTTGAATCATCTTATTAAATGGCTTGTTGAATTGGATAAAGATGCCTTTATATTTATCAATAGTTCCATGCATAAATACTGGTTAGATGGGTTTATGCTGCTGATGCGTAACCCATATACATGGGTGCCGTTATATGTTTTATTGCTGTTCAAAATTTATAAAACGGATTCCAGGTTATTACTGCCTTTTGTAATTGCCAGTTTAACAAGCTTTGCAATTACCGACTTTACAAGCGCATCCATAATAAAGCCATTGGTTGGTAGGCTGAGGCCTTGTTATGATGTTTCCTTGCAGAACCAAATCTATATCTTAACCGGGTGTGGTGGAAAGTATTCATTTCCATCATCTCATGCATCAAATCATTTTGGCCTGGCAATGGTTTGGTACCAGATTATGT
>JAYTTM010001044.1:0-3767 GCA_043745055.1 Chitinophagaceae bacterium
GTCCAGATTTCTTCCCACACATCACCCACTGCAACCCGCCTTACCACCCTAATGCCCGCTTTGCTTAATTCCTGTGCCATCCAAGCGCTGTTGGTGTCAATAACCTGTCCTATTAATAATTCATCGCCAATGGTGATGATGCTTGCTTGTGTCATATTGTTCGTTTAGTAATTAGCTGCACCATAAATTTTTAAGCAGCTTAGTTTAGTTGGTTTAGAAGTTTAGTTACAGCCGTAAATTGTAAATTATTAATAAAGTAAAAGTGTAAAGATAAGGTGCATTTTAAATCGATAATTATCGAGTGTCGCAGCCCCAAGTGGTTGGTGAAAAAACCTACCACGGCCCACCAAAAAATGAAAAAGGTGAGCGACATCCTATTGCCACTCACCTTTTAAAAAACAACTAAAAACCTTATTGTTTTAATATAGTTTGTGTTTCAGCATACTGACCGCATTTTATCGTAGCATAATAGGTGCCCGTCTTTAAATTACTTAATGCAATTTGTGCCATACTAGTGTTTTTGAATTTTCTATTTGCTACAATGTTGTGGTTGATATCGTAAATAATCACTTCCGAAATTTGCTTGGCAACCTCAGTACTCCCAAGTATTTGAATTGGATATATGTTTATCAGGTTTGTGATTGGATTGGGCGAAATACGGAAAGTATTATTAGCCGGGCTACTCAGCAAACCAGCACAGGTAATGGCTTTAAACCCAAAATTATAGCTTGTAATTCCACAGGTATTAGATACATCCATTTTAAGTACCAAGGTATTTTGGGTAGACTTAAAAAAATACACATAAATATCGTCAGGAGCCGATAAAGCCCATGATGGTTGAGGGCTTCCTGTATGTGAAACATAGGATAAGCTTGTTGTGCTTCCAGTACCAGTATTCATTTGAATTGTATTTTCTGTGTATCTGCACAATTCATTTTCATCGCCAGGTGCATAATAAATTAAAAGTGGTGTTGTGCTGCTCACAAAAGGTTTACCGGCAACCAATTTTGGCTTTCCTGTTATTTCCAACGTGTTGTAATTAAAAGTTAAAGGGCAAGCTGCTGTCGAAATAACTAAACTAATATCACCTTCGCCATCCCCAAGCTTAGTAACAGTAGTAGGGTTAGCTGTAGGATTGGGATTGGCAAATACAGTGTTGGGGGTTACGGTCCAGTTATAATTAGTAACCCAGGATGGTACCGCATTAGCCTGGAAGTTTTGTGAGGTACAAACAGTAAAGCCTCCGATAAAAGTTAATGCTGGTTTAGCTCTATTTATATTTATAGTGGTTTCCTGCCCTTTTATAAGGCCTGCCCCACATACGTTTACAGCCCTCACTATAATATTGCCACCTGTTACTTTATCGGAGGTGACTGTAACGCTGTTGTTGCCGGCTATCCAGGTACTGCCATTAGATGTGGTGCCATTTAATACCCAGCCTGAAGGTAATAAATACTCGTAGGTGGTTACAGTTCCATATCCAATTGGAGGAAACTCAAAAGGATTGCCAAACTGCACATTGGTAAAACTAATGGTATGGCTGTTTATTTGGCAAGGCGGAGATATGATAGAGGTTGGAGTGGGATTGATTTGCGAAAATGAATTAGCGGTTAAAAATGATTTTATTTTTGTGAAAGATGGCTTATATGTTTGAGCAGTTCCAGTTCCATCTTTGTAACTAACTTGAAAAGTTTGTTTGTTATTGTTGTCAATGAATTTTCCTTTAAAATTAAAAACTGTATTTGCACCAGATACAATTCCATACGCATTTTGTGTAATCGTTGGCGGAACATTAAGCGCTAATCCTGTTACAAAAATATTTGTTGCAGAAGTAGCTAAAGTTACTGTAAAGACAATTTCTTGATTAGGACAAAACTCAGTGTTTATGTCAGGAGTTATACTATTCTGTGATTTGGCAGCAATAAATAGTAAAAGTGTGATAATTATTGCAAAATATTTCTTCGTCATAATAATATTAATTTTTTAAATGAATTTGTAATCCGATACCAAGTTGAAATGAATTTTGAATTGAGGAATAAGAATTTTGTAAGATTTCTTTTCTTGAAAAATATCCAAATGTAACTTCAAGACCTACTGTGTCATTAAAATAGAATACGGGCCCAGCATTTAATGAATATGTATTTATAGTTCCTTGTGAAGGTTTACTGTTGATAGTTCCAAAAAGATAGTCCCCTTCAAACACTATATTAATTTTCTTATCTTTTTCTAGAAAATAATACCTTGCTACAGGTCCTATCTCAAATCTCGTAACTCTTGAATTAAAGCCACTTGGCGTTTTGTCGTTAAAATAAGAAAAGCTGTTTTTTAAACCAAGCGCAAACTTATCAATAAGAAAAAAAGCGATGTTGGGTGATAATTTAATGGTTGTCGTAGTTGAAGTTGTAGTTACCGATTGCGAAGCAAAACTATTGCTTGAAGATGAAAAATTGCCTGTCCCACCAACAAGCCAAGTGCCTTTATCTATTTGTCCATAGCTATGCATAAATAAAAAAAAAGTTGTAAATAAAAAAAGGGCTGTTGTTTTCATGCTATTTTTTTGTGCGTTAATAAAAAAGTAAAAGCTCTTAGGAGGCGAGTGTGTTTTCATAATTAATTGATGGGGTTAAAAGTAAATTGAAGCGTAAGCTATTTTATTTAATCCATAAAAAATAACTTAAAGTGGGTATGGGTATTTTTTGGGTGAATTTAAAATCCGATAGCTATCGGATGTTGCAGCTACTAGTGGTTGGTGAGGACAGCAACCACGACTCCAATTGGGTTTACATTTAAAGCTTTCGGGAAAACGCTCGAGCCTGTACCAGAAATAGACACGGTAAATGTTACGTTTACACCAGGGCACTGTTCGGTTGTTTGCGATGGCGAAATACTTTGAGATTTTACTTGTACAAAGCAAATATTGAAAAGTGTTGCCAAAAAGATTATTTGTTTCATAAATTATTTTTTTAAATTAGTTTTCTAAATGAATTTGAAATCCGACACTTATTTGAAGTCCTTTTTGTTCCGATTTATATATCCCTGTGTTTTCTTCACTTCTATTATAGTAACCAATTAAAAATTCTAATCCAATACTTGAGTTAAAATAAATTACAGGACCAGCAGAAATGGAAAAAGTATTTATGATGCCCTTTTCTGGTTTATTACTTAATGAGCCAAACAAATAGCTAAAATCTGTTAGAATATTAAAAGGCTTTTCTTTATTTAAAAAGTAATACCGAATAAAAGGACCAATTTCAAAACGTTTAATATTGGTTGTTAAACCACCAACAGTAGTTACTTCTGCTTTATCCCATGTGAAACTTGGTCTTAATCCTGCCGCTAGTTTATCTATTATAAAATATCCAATATTTGGTGAAATTTTTAAATTGATAACGTCTGAGGCTTGAAAATAATTAGGATTCGAATAAGAATTTTTTGTTGAAGAAAAACTACTCGTACCACCAACAAGCCAAGTGCCTTTTTCTATTTGGCCATAGCTATGCATAAATAAAAAAAAAGTTGTAAATAACAAAAGGGTTGTTGTTTTCATACTATTTTTTTGTGCGTTAATAAAAAAGTAAAAAATCTTAGGAGGCGAGTGTGTTTTCATAATTAATTGATGGGGTTAAAAATAAATTGGGACGTAAGCTATTTTATTTAATCCATAAAAAATAACTTAAAGTGGGTATGGGTATTTTTTGGGTTCATGTAAATTTGTTGCAGCTACAAGTGGTTGGTGAAAACACCAACTACGGCCCAAAGTAAAAGTG
>JAYTTM010001045.1:0-3764 GCA_043745055.1 Chitinophagaceae bacterium
TTTCTAAGTCAAGATACAAAAGAAACTGTGTCAAATTATGTTGAACCCGAAAATGAATATCGGGTTTTGGAATTGTTTGCAGGTGCTGGCGGCTTGGCTGTTGGTATGGAAAAAGCCGGATTAAAATGTGTCGCATTAAATGAAATTGATAAATGGGCTTGTCAAACTTTACGCAAAAACCGTCCAACCTGGAAAGTGTTAGAAGGGGATATTAAAGCGTTTAAGTTTTCTGAATATCTTAATAAAGTAGATGTTGTAACTGGTGGTTTTCCTTGTCAGGCATTTAGTTATGCAGGCAAAAAATTAGGTTTAGCAGATGCAAGAGGAACACTTTTTTATGAGTTTGCAAGAGTTGTAAAAGAAGTAAATCCTCCGATTTGTATTGGCGAAAATGTTCGTGGTTTGTTAAGCCACGAAAATGGAAAAACTTTGCAAGGCATGATTTCAATTTTAGATGAAATTGGCTACAATGTTGTTCCTGTACAAGTTTTAAAGGCTATCAATTTTAAAGTGCCACAAAAAAGAGAACGATTAATTTTAGTTGGAATAAGAAAGGATATTGATTTGAAATATGAATACCCAAAACCGCACAAAAAAATATACAACCTAAGAGATGCTCTAAAAAAAGGCGAATTGTTTGAAAACAATGTGCCAAAATCAGAGGGTTCAAAATATCCCAAAAGTAAAATAGATGTTTTGGACTTAGTGCCTCAAAAAGGTTATTGGCGTGATTTGCCTTTGAAAATTCAAAAACAATTTATGGGTGGAAGTTTCTATCTCGGTGGCGGCAAAACAGGAATTGCTCGTAGAATAGGATGGGATGAGCCTTGCCTTACTTTAACTTGCAGCCCTGCCCAAAAACAAACGGAACGTTGCCATCCCGAAGAAACCCGTCCTTTTACTGTTCGTGAATATGCAAGGATTCAAACTTTTCCCGACGATTGGAAGTTTGAAGGTTCAGTTGCCCAACAGTACAAACAAATTGGAAATGCAGTTCCTGTAAATCTTGGTAGAGAAGTTGGTTACTCAATTGTGAAATTTCTTAATCAATATTACAGCTTGTCAAAACCTAAATAGTAACTGTAATTCTCAAAAGTTATTTGGTCTAAAATGCTACGTTTAGAAGTTTTTGTTTCTGATTTTATTTCGTCAATTGCAGAGTTTTCTATGGCTTCGCTGCTGTGTTCAATAGAGTTTAAGTAATCTTTTATTGCTTTTGGTAATACCTTGTAAAGTTGCAAAAGTGCGTCTTGCTTACCCGAAAGCAAAGCATAAAATTGGTCGCCTGAAATTTTGTAAACTCTGCTATGGCTGTATTCTTTGCCATTTATGTCGCCACTCAATAACTCACAAAAACTCCCTTTTGCTAAAATCTGTACCCAATAACATTTCGCTTTTTTATAGTCGTTTGCATAACGAGCCAACTTTTGAAACAGAGCTTCGGCTGCACTGCTGTTCATTGTGTTGTGTTTGTTTTTAATGTCGGCAAATAAAGTATTGTCTTTGGCTTTAATGTCAAAGCCACTTAAATTGCCAACTTCAAATCCAACGATGCCACCCAAAACCTGTTCATGAAAAGTACCAATAGAATTATTGATGGATTTATCTATTTGCCGTAAAATTTCAGATTGGATAAGGCTTTCCTCGTCAATGTCATTGAATTTTGAATCAAAGGTTAATTTAATTGTGTCAACTTTATTGGTATAAAAATTCTTTTTGGTGATATTGTTTTTGGCTTTTAAATATGCCTTATGAAGATTGCCAATGCAGCTTAATAAATGCTTGTCCGATATAAAATTTACGTACTTATTTTTCATCAGAATTTTTGCGTTAGTATTAGACCGCTAAAATAACAGTTTTTGTTGAGGTTTTGTCTGTCTGCTTGAATTTGCAGAGTGGTCGTGTAGAATTCTGACTAACGTTTTTTTAATGTTTTGAAAATCAATGATTTATATTTTTCTATAAAATCATTGATTTTCGCCTTATTTGTCCGACCGTTAGCCAAAGAATTTAATTCTGGTCGTCGGGAATATGTCTTACCCTGAAATAAGTTGACCATTTTTTTATTAATAAAAAGTGTTTGTTTACAAATTTACCGGAACATTGATAAGTCTTAAAAAAAATCTTTTAAGGGATTTTTTCAGACTTATCAACATTCCTGTCAGCCTTCATTTTATAAGACCGGTAAGTGTGTATTTGTTGTGTATGAGCCATTCCCGGAGTTGCCATTTGTAAAGACCGGTGCCTTCGTTGGTTGTTGTAAATGTCAACTGCCTGCTTCACCATTTTATTGGCTATTTCAAGTGATGGGATGGTTTTTATTAATCCAAATTCATACTTGATTGTTTCATTGATTCTTTCTGCCACAGCATTTTCATAAGGGTCATATTTTTCTGTGGTGCTTAAAACCATGCCATTGTCTGTAGCAAATTTGGTGTATTCAGGAAAGCAGTATTGAATACCCCTGTCGCTGTGATGTATGGTTGGTGAAGTGCCATGCTGTTTGTTGTTTATTGCCATTTGTAATGCATCTTTTACCAGTGAGGTTTTCATGTTGTCGTCCAGTTTATAGCCCATTATTTTTTTACTGTACAGGTCTGTAACCAGTGCTAAATAAGCATGCCTGTTTTCAAGTTTGATGTAGGTGATATCGCTCACAAAAACCTGTTCAGCATGGGTAATATCAAGGTCTTGGATGAGGTTGGGCGACTTGTGGTAATGGTGGTTAGAATCAGTGGTTATAAAGCTTCTACGGGTTCTGGATACCAATAAATGATACTCCCTGCAAAATTGCAGGAACCTGTCCCTGCCCATTTTAATATTACTTTGTGTGAGTTGATCAGCAATGTCGAGGTGCAGTTTTTCTGTACCGTACCTGGGCATTATTTTGCGTATTGGCTCTATCATTTTTTTTATTTCAACAGCTTCCATTTCTCGTTTTTTAGTAGCTTTTATTTTTTGATAGTAAGCTTGTTTTGAAAGCCCGAAACATTCGTACAGCCATTTTATTTTGTAAGCTTTTTTTTCTTTCTGGCTATCTCGTTTGCTAATGTTTCGGGCAAGTACTTTTTTGATAATTCCTGCCCTGTAACTTTTTCGAAGTCAACAATAATATCCTGTTGGAGGTCTTTGATAAACTCCAGCGCTTCAATGCGTTCTTTTAATTTCTTATTCTCTTCCTTTAAACTCATGCCTTTTTTTGTTTGTGTAAAGGAACTTAATTTTTGCATCCAGTAGGTAATGGAGCTTCGGGAAATGTTGTAAACTTTAGCTGCGTGATTGATGGAAATGAGTCCGTTGTGGATTTCGTCAATGACGGAAAGTTTGAAATCAAAACTGACTTTTTGGTACTGGTTTTTTCGGCGGTCTGCCTTTTTAATGTAAGCCATTGTGTTGCTAAAAGTGTTTAATTTTTAGTCAACCTATTTTAGGACATGGCACTTACGTAATTTGCCCAATCGCCAATTTTTGTAATAAGGTTATTTTGATATAAATCTCCCGATGCTGCTATCTGGCTCATTAAAAAACCATTTCTATAAAACTTGAGTGTGTTGCCATTGTACACAAGAGCAATATGGTATGTTTTGTTTAATGTGATTTGACAAATAGGTGGAGTTACAAAATAGCCATTTGTTGTCGTGATTTCAGCGTTATTTGGTCTTAATAAATAGTTAACATCGGTAGGGTCAGTATGTTTTGAAACGATATCTCCTGCGTATAAATAGCCTCCAGAATAAGTGTAGTTTCTATTTATGTTTGCTTCA
>JAYTTM010001046.1:0-3760 GCA_043745055.1 Chitinophagaceae bacterium
AGATTGAGTGGCAGCGGTTAAAGGGCCAGTATATTTATTAAAATCAGTAGATCCGGTTGGTGCCATATTAAAACACGTAGCTGATGGATATAAAGCTGATTTTTTTGTTGAATTGCCCATTGAAACCCATGCTCCTGAAGTTGAAAAGCCAAACAGAATCCGTCCGCTGCTGCCTGGGTAATCATTATTGCAAGCTCCATTGGAAGTCCATACACCTCCCTGTGCAAAATATATCTGATCACCCCCACTGTTTAAATTAAGGCTTAAAGCCAGCACAGTAGGATCAAGATCAGCAATAGTCCAGGACGCATCTGGAAAAAGAAAGGCAATTGGATTTGTTTTAAAAGTGATGACGGTTCCTGCAATGATTGTTCCTCCTGTTCTAGTTAATTTGGCACCACCTTCTATATTTCCCCAAAAACCCGGGGCGCAAAATTCATATCCCTGGTCGGTTATTTGTATTTCTGTTCCGGTAGTAATATCTTTAAAGCATACAAAACTTATTTCATCAGGGCTACCTCCTGTGTTAGCATTTACACCTAGAATAATTAAATCGCCGGGATTTAAAATAGTTTGCGCAAATAATTCCTGTTTTGGAATTAACAGGTTTAGAAAAAATAAGGACGCAGTTATATAGACACATTTAATAAAATTGTTTCTCATCTGGATAATTGAAATAGAAATAAAGATAAATACAATTATTATAAGTTTACAGACTAAAGGAATTCAGATTAAACTGGTTTAAAAATTAAGAGCAGTAATATTCCAATAATATAATTTAATAACGAAAACAGATCTGATATATCAGTAATAACATAAAAATAAAGCACTAAACTAATGGTTGTTTTAAAATCAATTGCTTTCGTAGGATGCAAAAAAAATTATTCCCCAATACTATCAATTGTATCTGATGCGTCTTTAGTTTTAATTGATCCAGCTACCATCTTATCCATCATCTTTATTTCATCAGCAGTAAAATAACGCCATTTGCCCAATGGCAAATTGGTGAGACTGATGTGCATGATGCGGATACGTTTTAAACTAACTACGTTGTAATCCAATGCAGTACACATTTTTCTTATCTGCCGGTTTAATCCCTGGGTTAGTATTATTCTAAAGCGGCTTTTTCCTTCCTGTTTTACCACACACTTTTTTGTAACGGCTCCAGGTATTTTTACACCATTGCTCATTTGTTGAATAAAAGTGGTTGTTACAGGCTTATCTGTAGTAACGATGTATTCTTTCTCGTGATTGTTGCCCGATCGCAAAATTTTATTCACAATATCACCATCGTTGGTTAAAAAGATGAGTCCTTCTGATGGTTTATCCAGGCGCCCTATGGGAAATATTCTGCTTTTATAATTGATAAAAGAGATGATATTGGTTTTATCTTTTTGGTCGGTAGTACAGGTAATGCCCGTGGGTTTATTAAAGGCTATGTAAACTGTTTTATTTTTTTTGCCAAAATTTTCACCATCTACCTTTACGGTGTCACCGTCATTTACCCGGTTGCCTTTTATAGCAATGTTGTCATTAATGCTAACCCTTCCCTGGTCTATCAGTTTATCTGCTTCTCGTCGGGAACAGAAACCTGTTTCGCTTATATATTTGTTTAGGCTCTTATCCATTTATAGCTTTCAAATGTAGTTTTTTATCGCCGTATTGAGGAGTATAGCTCCATCAAAAAGTGGTATAAAAAATTGTTGTAAAACGAATGAAAGTACAAAGTTGTGATATGTAACAACTATAATTGTTTTTGATTTTTAGTTTTGTGGCTGCAACTTTACACATTATCCATTAAACCCAACATACAGTAATGGCAAGCATTTTAATAATCGACGACGAAAAAGCAATCCGGAAAACACTGGCCGAGATATTAAGTTACGAGGGCTATAAAATTGAGGAAGCCACAGATGGTGAAGATGGGTTAAAAAAGTTCAGCAGCACTACTTTTGATGTGGTACTGTGTGATGTTAAGATGCCCAAAATGGATGGACTTGAATTTTTAGAAAAGGCAAGGGAAATAAATCCTGATGTACCAATTGTGGTAATTAGCGGGCATGGAAATATTGAAACTGCTGTAGAAGCAGTGAAGAAAGGTGCTTTTGATTATATCAGTAAACCGCCTGATCTTAACAGGTTGCTCATCACTTTAAGAAATGCGCTGGACAAACAAACACTTGTTACAGAAACCAAAGTGCTGAAACGAAAAGTAGCAAGAGTGCAGGAAATGGTAGGTAACAGTAGCCCCATCAAAAAAATAAAAGATACTATTGAAAAGGTTGCACCTACCGAAGCAAGGGTTTTAATAACCGGCGAAAATGGAGTGGGAAAAGAGTTGGTGGCAAGATGGATACATGAAAAAAGCCACCGTAGCAGTGGCCCCATGGTAGAGGTAAATTGTGCAGCCATACCAGGGGAGTTGATTGAGAGTGAATTATTTGGCCATGAAAAAGGGTCCTTTACATCGGCCATAAAACAACGTATTGGAAAGTTTGAACAGGCCAATGGCGGTACAATTTTTTTAGATGAAATTGGTGATATGAGTTTGAACGCACAGGCTAAGGTATTAAGGGCTTTGCAGGAAGGAAAGATAACAAGGGTAGGGGCTGATAAAGATATCAATGTTGATGTAAGAGTGGTGGCGGCAACCAATAAGGATTTAATAAAGGAAGTAGATGAAAAGAATTTCCGGCTCGATCTTTATCATCGGCTGGGTGTTATTATCATTCATGTGCCATCGCTGAATGAACGTAGGGATGATATCCCCACTTTGGTAGATTATTACCTGGAGAAAATTGCAACTGAATATGGTCAATCTAAAAAACCCATTGATAAAGATGCAATGGATGTTTTAGCCAATTACAACTGGACAGGTAATATCCGTGAATTAAGAAATGTGGTAGAAAGGCTGATCATTTTATCCGGCAAAAGCATTACGCTGGAAGATGTTGAAAATTATGTGTTGCCGAGGAAGTGAATAGTTGATGTAGTTGATGTAGTTGGTGGGGTTGATAGAGTTGAAAGGTTGAAAAGTTGAATGGTTGATATAGTTGAATGAGTAGATACAGTTGAGAATGATAAAGCTTTTGTGTTTTTATCATATTTACCTGCCACCACTTTACAGTCTGTATTTGTGAATTGACAGCTACTGATTTGTAACTATAAATAACAAATTCTATCAAAAAAATTTATTGCATAAGCGGTTTGGGCTCTGATGAAAAGGCCTTTGATCATATCCGTATAGAAGGATATGAATTAGTATTTTTGCCATGGCTTACACCGCAGGCTGGTGAAACTATCCAGGCCTATGCGGCAAGAATGTGTTTACCCATTAAAGAAGATAAACCTGTTTTAATAGGCCTTTCATTTGGCGGAATGATTAGTATTGAAATAGCTAAGTTAATTGATACCCATAAAGTAATTCTTATATCAAGCATTCATTCAAAATGGCAAATGCCTCGCTGGATGAGGGTTGCAGGCAAACTGAAATTAAACAGGCTAATACCCATGAGACCCTATAAAATATTGGAGTCTATACAAAATAACCGTATGGGTGTAACTACCACTGCAGAAAAAGAACTGGTTAACAATTACCGGAAAAACACCTCTCAGGTTTATATTGATTGGGCAATTAATCAAATTTTAAATTGGAACAATGAATGGCAGCCTGCTCAACTGTATCACATACATGGTGATGATGATAAAATATTTCCTATCCAAAAACTTTCACCAACCCACACAGTAAAAGCAGCAGGGC
>JAYTTM010001047.1:0-3754 GCA_043745055.1 Chitinophagaceae bacterium
TGCTTTATCAAATGTTATGATGGAACTGTCGGGTAATTCTTTAATATATTGATAAAATTGCTGGTCATGCAATGCCGAAGCAGTGAATTTAATAAAGGAAGGCATGTTACAATCCGCTTTTAATAAAGTATGCACCTTCATACCTCCTTTACTTTTCCCATCATTCCTTTTGCGTCCAGCAGGCTTTAAAATGGCCTTAAACAGGGAAACGGTTGAACTGTCAAGAATATATAGCTTACTGGCAATCTCCTTTTTTAAGGTGCTGTCCGAGATAATATGACTGTACTTCTTATACAGCTCCTTATAAACGCCTCCAAATATTGAACTGGGTCTCTTTTTATTGCCGTCACTTAAAGTACTTCTTGGAGGTACATCTTTTAAATTAAAATGGTTGAGTTTACCTTGGCACAACTCAAGCCCTGCCTGTACTTCCCGGATAGAGGTACACCCGGTAAAAACAGCGTAAAGCATGGTTACCAGATGCTCTTTGAACATTAATTTCTTGGAATGTCGGTTGGCTTTGTGCAATTTGGTTACTTGCTCCACCAAGGCATTATCTATAAAAGAAAGTATTTGGGAGAAGATAGGCTGTCCGAGATAATTTGTAAGTTTGTCCATATTAATCTGGTTTGTGGTAAAACAAGATTAATACAAAGGGGTGGATTTATTCACCCCTTTCTTAAAATATATCTCGGACACTAGTAGATTTAAAACCATATTTCAAAATTAGTTGCTTATAAGTGGACTTCAAATTTTAGAAAGCTGCGGTAAGCTTACAGCCAACTTATCTCTTTCTGTTAATTATTGATCTTCTTTTGTTATACCTATCTTTTGTTTACTGTCTTTTATCCCTCTAACGAAAGACTATGCGGAGAAGTGCTTTACCTCTTAAAATTAAGCAGGCTCTTTAATAGCCAAATGGTCGCGCCAGTAATTACTCACAAATACTTGATGCGGATCCATTTGGTTACGTAAGTCCATCCACTTATCAAAATTTGGATATTGACTTCTTAAATAAGCAGCACCCTCATTACTATCACTATTCGGAAGAAATTTCCCCCAATGCGGCCGGAAAATCAGATTATTCTTGTTAAGATGATTCCAGAGGGTTGGATAAAAAATATTTAAAGGTGATCCCGGATTGTTGCCAAACCAAAATAAATCGATTCGAAAAACATCTCTTTTATATGCGGCACTTAACCAAAAATCACTTGCTTTAGCAGGATAGATTTCGTAAGCAAAATTACCCACTGTATCCGGATTATCTGCAAAGAAGGTTCTCAGGTTATTAAGCACTGTTGGGCCTTGCTCTATGGGAAACCAAAGTTCAGTAAACCATACAGGAATTAAAAAATCACTGACCCTATTATCCATGGGTATACCATTATACCATACATCCTGAAATGTAGGAGGAACCCGTAAACCGGAACTTTTGTTTATAGGATTTAAGGGAACAAAAATGTTTAATAAAAATGGGACAATTTCATCTATTTGAAATTTATTCAGTATTTCAAAAATTACCGGATGTGAATCTTTGATACTAGTTAACCATGCCTGCACATCGCCAAATCCTCGTAACATTAAATTAGCGCCTAATTCAGCCGGAAACGGAGTTTCTACCCCTAATATGTCTATTAATGGTATTTCCTGGTACTCATTCGGAATAAACCCGGCTTGATTGGGTATGGCTTCCGCCTGCCAAACCACCGCTTTGCTAACTTTTTGCTGTGGCCACCACATTATCCGTTTGTAATCGTGTGCTTTAAAAAAATCGGGGAGGGATTGTAAGGCCGGTTTATCTCCAAATAAATCAATGGGACAATCATCCGTTGTTGTAGTTGACTCCTGGCCGGTAATATTGAAATTTAACACACATTGAAAAGTGGCAGACACAATAATGCCAAATAAACCCAAACCTACTCCAACAGCATAAAAAGGATTATCGTCTGTATTCGGAAACTTAGGATCGTCTTTCGTAAATGTTTGCAGTTGTGCACCGGTAGGACCTCCGGTTACTAATGTAATGCTAACTAAATGATCACTAAAAGAAGAGATGAGTGAGCTTCCTGAAGAACCGGTAGACAGAAAACCACCCACCGTTTGGTGAATGATGCCACCCAAGTCGGGGATGGCCCAACCATTCAATGGATTTTGAGGATCGATGCGGTGATTATCCAACTGAAATAAAAAAGAGTTCTCAACAGTTGAACAAAAGGGCTTCAAATTTTCGAGGCCTGATGCTTTGATAGGATCGCTTGGATCAAAACCCAAATGACAGCCACCTTGAACGGTAGCCTGGTTCAGTTGATCATCAAATGCAACCTGTATCATTTTGGCCATTAATAAATAAATCCGACCGGCTGAAGCTTCAGATTCAAGACTGGTGATGAGTGGACGTGAATGAGCGGCCCCTCGCAGGCAAATAACTTTTTTTTCTTGTTGGGCTTGATTAACAAGGCTAATTACATCATTGTTATTTGCGGGTAAAAAATAAGTGACCCCGTCAATGGCTAATGAATCAATAGTTGGATCGGTAGGCATAAGCTAGGATTGGATTGTGAAGAAATTTGAATTAAATATAATAAGTAATAAGTAATAAGTATTAAAATCTTACTATCTAAATTTATGATTGGTCATTGAACTTTGGAAATTAGGAAAGAACAATATTGCATCCAAAACATCAACTATTTCTTGGTAGTTGAATAATCATTTTAGTTCCTTCTCCTAGTGTACTTTCTACAAGGAATTCCCCACCCTGTCCTTTGGTAATGATATCATAACTGAGTGATAGCCCTAATCCGGTTCCCTGACCTGTGGGCTTGGTTGTATAAAAAGGTTGAAATATTTTCGCTTTCCCTATATCAGTCATTCCTGTTCCATTATCCTGGATCCGGATTTCAATTCCCCGATCAGAACCATCCGATCCAATCAAAGAATGGGTACTAACAGATACTTTTGGTTCGTATTGCGGTAATACAGATTTTAGTTGCTGACTTTTTTCATTAACAGCATAAAAGGCATTATTATATACATTTTGTAATACCCTGCCAATATCTTGCTTAACCGCCTGAATCGTTTGCGCGTTTGTTGAAAAATCCATTTGCAGTTTACAGAAGAAACCGGGATTTTTTACAATCATACTATTCAGGCTAAGATGGGCGAATTCTTTGCAAAGTAAATTGATATCGGTTAATTCTCTTTTTCCAGTGCTTGCTTTTGAATGTTCTAACATGCTTTTTACAATGCCGGCCGCACGTCCTCCATGATGATTTATTTTTTTTAAATTTTCAACCAGTTCATTAGCAATGGTCATTGCTTCTGATTTTCGATCTGCTTCCATTTCCTCTTTCAGTTCGTCAAGCATTTCGGCACTTACTTCGGAAAAATTATTAACAAAGTTGAGTGGGTTTTGTATTTCATGAGCGATACCTGAGGTGAGTTCACCTAAACTAGCCATTTTCTCAGACTGAACCAATTGCGCCTGCGTTGCTTTTAGGTTTTCAAGCGATTGATGTAAACTTGCTGTTCTTTCTATTACTTTTCCCTCTAAGGTTTCAGCATGTTCACGTAGTTGATCATTCGCTTTTTTTAGCGACTGTGTCATTTGATTAAAATTTTGAGTAAGTTCACCAATTTCATCAGGTGAACCTACGGGTACTTGTGTACTCAAGTCACCGGCATTCACACTTTGTACACCCGCAAGTAAGCGTTTAACAGGTTCTGTTAGCGTATGTCTCAATAAAGTGGGCAGTAC
>JAYTTM010001048.1:0-3749 GCA_043745055.1 Chitinophagaceae bacterium
ATCAAGCTATCAGGCAACTTGCTGTACAATGTTAAAACAGAGGAACCAACAATTAGCCTGGAAAAGGAACTGGCAAATATTGAAATAGAAAGATTGATAAATGGCTTGAATAATGACGACGCCATTAAAACATTCTGGATAAATATGTACAATGCCTGGTTTCAGATTTTAGCCGTCCGGGAGAAAAAGAAACGACCTGAAATATTTACCGGTAAATTGATAACTATTGCTACAACTAAATTTAGTTTAGATGATATTGAACATGGCATTTTAAGGAGATACCGTTGTAAATTAAGCAAAGGCTATTTACCAAAACTATTTACTGGTAAGCTTATTAAGCAATTAGCAGTTGATACAATAGATTACCGCATACATTTTGCATTGAACTGCGGGGCAAAAAGCTGCCCACCTATTGCATTTTACAGTTACGAGCATATTAACAAGCAATTAGATATTGCTGCAAAAGCATTCCTGAATTCTGAAACAACATTTGATGATGCTAAAAAACAAGTAAAGGTTACAAAAGTAATGAGTTGGTTTATTGCTGACTTTGGTGGTAAAAGAGGAATAAGAAAAATTATTAAAGAAAAGCTACAAAAGGATGTGGATGGTTATTCTATAAAATTTAAGCCGTATGATTGGGCCGCTGAATTGGCAAAATTTGAAGAATAAAAAACCTGCAATAAGAACATAAAAAGATAAGTTAATGACTTGTACAATTAGTATTATTATACCAGCAGTAAATGAAGCACCTACTTTGCCAACCTTACTTTCGTTTCTAAATACAGTACCCGACCGTGAGCAGATTGCTGAAATTATTGTTTGTGATGGAGGTAGTTCTGATGATACGATTTCGACAGCAGGTGCCTTTGGAGTTAAAATTATTGAAAGTAAAAAAAAGGGGAGAGCTATACAAATGAATTTGGGCGCTTCACTTGCTACCGGCGATGTTTTATATTTTATTCATGCCGATAGCATTCCTCCGGCTACATTTATCAGCGATATCAAGGCCGCATTTTATGAGGGTTTTAAATTTGGGCGATACCGAACCAAATTTAAAAGCAGTAAGCCTGCATTGTTTATAAATGCTTTTTTTACAAGGTTCGATTTGTTTGTTTGTTACGGGGGCGATCAGACTTTATTTATGTGCAGGAATTTATTTGATTCGATAAAAGGATTTAAGCCGGATATGCTGATAATGGAAGATTATGATATAGTAACAAGGGCTAAAGTTAAAGCCAGGTATAAAATTATTCGAAAACAGGTTTTAATTTCTGCCCGAAAATTTGAGACCAATAGCTGGCTGAAAGTGCAGTTAGCCAATTACACTATTGTAAAAATGTTTAGGAATGGTGCTTCGCAGGAAGCGATGGTACAAAAATATAAGCAAATGCTCCGGTATAGGTAAACCAGCGCATGGTTTAAGGGCATGATTGATGTTATGTATGTTTTCAGTGTATCATTATCTTATTATACAATGGGTTTAAAATTAGCTTTAATCATGAAGGTGAAAATGGACAAGTTTATTGCTACAAATAGTACTCGGGTAAATTCTATCAGCATCATCATTCCGGTAAAAAACGAAGCAGCACAGCTACCGGCGCTCCTCAACTACCTCAACACTGTTGTAGGGAAAGCGCATGTTGCTGAGATAATTGTAAGCGATGGAAATAGTACGGATGATACTATTAGCATCGCAAATTTGTATGGAGCCAAAGTTGTAGTAAGTGAACAGGCTGGGAGAGGTAGGCAAATGAACGCTGGTGCTAAAATTGCCACTGCTAATATCCTGTATTTTCTCCATGCCGATTCAATGCCTCCGGTGGATTTTGTTGAAGATATATTGGAGAAGATAAATGCCGGCTACGTTGCCGGCGGTTACAGATTGCGCTTTGATTACAATCATTGGTTTTTAAAAGCCAATGCATGGTTTACAAGATTCAATGTGAATGCTATTCGTTTTGGCGACCAGAGTTTATTTGTACGCAAATCAGTTTTTGAAACAATCGGTGGTTTCAGGGAAGATTTAATCATTATGGAAGACCAGGAAATTATTCATCGCATTCGGACAAAAGGAAGATTCGCTGTTATTGCCGGTTATGTAATCACCTCTGCCCGTAAATACAGAGTGAATGGGATTTATAGACTGCAGGGTATTTTTTTCTACATCTATTTTGCATATGTATTTGGTGCTTCGCAGCAAAAGCTGGTAACCATTTACAAAGAGCTCATCATGCCATATTGAAAAATAAAATGAATTATAAATAAAAGTTAGCATGGATGAAATCAAGTACGATATTATTGTAGTAGGCGCTGGTTCGGGTGGACTAAGCGTTTCTCTTTTTATGGTAAAAGTTGGCCTTAAAACGCTGTTGATTGAAAGAAGCGATGAACACATTGGAGGCGATTGTTTGAATTATGGATGTGTGCCCAGCAAAGCATTGATACATGTATCCCGGTTGATGCAGCAGGCCAAACAAGGAGAACTTTTTGGCTATACTATTTCCGGCAAGCCCGATTTTAATAAAGCGATTGAATACGTGCTATCAAAACAAGCTATCATACGGCGGCATGAGAATGCAGATTATTTTCGAACGAAAGGGCTGGATGTTGTTTTAGGTACGGCGCATTTTATTTCATCCGCATCTATTAAGGTGGGTGAACAAATATATGCAGGCAAAAAAATAGTATTGGCTACCGGCTCACGCCCTGCGGCTTTACATGTTTCTGGAATTGAAAAAGTAAGACAGTTTAATAATGAAACTATTTTTGCCCTTAACTACATGCCAGCAAGCATGTTGGTAGTTGGCGGTGGTCCTATCGGTATTGAAATTGGCCAGGCCCTTAATCGATTAGGTATACAGGTCACCATCATTCATCGGGGTGAAATTATACTTCCACACGATGCAACCGAAATGGGTAGCATTCTCATGAAACAATTAACAGAAGAAGGAATTGCTTTTCATCTAAACGCCGAAGTAAAAGAATTTACCAGCGCCAATGAAGCTATTGTTCAACAAAAAGGACGAAGCAATTTTAAACAAAGTTTTGATGCAATCTTTGTTGCTGTAGGTAGAGAAATTGCGTTAAAAGATTTAGGACTTGAACATGCAGGGATACAAATAAAGGATGATAAAATTGTAGTAAATCAATATTTACAAACTACCAATAAACATGTATTTACTTGCGGAGATGTTTCAGGCTCGCTAATGTTTTCCCATGCTGCCGAACAGCAAGCAAGATTGTTGCTGAATAATTTCTTTTCTCCTTTTAAAAAGAAATTGAACAATGATTACATGTCGTGGGTAACATTTACCAGTCCGGAAGTGGCCACATTTGGTTTGAGTGAAGTAGCATTATTGAAGAGAGCTGTTGCCTTTGAAAAGCTGGAGATGAATTTTGAAGATGATGACAGGGCCGTTGTTGACAGTTATCAATATGGTAAATTGGTATTGTACATCAGCAGGGGCGGATTGTTTAAAAAAGAAAAAATATTGGGTGGCAGTATGATTGCACCCAATGCCGGCGAATTGGTACAGGAATTAATTCTTGCCATGATAAAGGGCCTTGGGATAAATGATATTTTCAATAAAATTTACCCGTACCCAGTTGCCTCAAGGGTCAATCAAATGATCATCGTTAAACATAAAGAGAAGCAGCTGACTGACACCATAAAAAAATTGTTGAAATTTCTTTACCGGTTTGTGTAGGATTATAAACTAAAAAATAACAGTATGGAATGGTGGGAA